>NZ_JDWE01000004.1:0-7140 GCF_000685765.2 Frankia sp. BMG5.23 | reverse complement strand
CCGTTCTGAGCCGCCGCTGTCCCGTTCTGAGCCGCCGCTGTCCCGGTCGCAGCTTCGATCCAAGTCGCCGGTCCAGTCGGAGTTCCGTACAGTTTCCATGCTGTTCCTGGTCCGTTCCGACTCCGATCTGGTCGGGAGGTGGTCGCATGGTGCACTACCCGCGACCGTCCGTCCCCGCGAGGGTGTTCGCGCGCCTCGACCCCCCGGGACCGCACGGCAGCGCCGCGGAGGTCCGGACGCTGGTGGGTGCGGCACACAGGTTCCTGCGCCATCCACGGCCCCCCGTTCTGCTTGGTTGCGTGGGGGCGCTTGCCGTCCTGCGGGTGGTCCGAGGCCCGTGGCGGATCCGGGACACCGGCGTCGCGGTGGCCGCCGTGGCGGCGCAGCCCTTCGTCGAGTGGAGTGTGCACCGGATACTGCTCCACGCCCGGCCGGGCGGTCGGCTGGGATCGATCGGTTACCAACTTGCCGGATACGGGCACGAGCAGCATCATCGCGATCCGACCAACCTCGACACGATGTTCCTGCGCCCCCGCGAGGTGATCAGCGGAACCGTCGCCGTCGCGGCGCCTGCGTTGCTCGGGCCGCCATGGGCGGCGACCGGCGCGCTCTGCCTCGGGATGGGTGCGCTCGTCTACGACTGGACGCATTTCCTCATCCATACCCGGGTCCCCCCGCGCACGGCCTACTACCGGCGGCTGTGGCGAGGGCATCGTCTGCACCACTACCGCAACGAGCGGTACTGGCTCGGGGTGACCAGTCCGCTCGGTGATCTGGCCCTGCGCACCGATCCGCCGCGGGACGCCGTGGCACTCTCGCCGACCGCCCGCGGGCGGGGTACCACCGCAGCCAGCCGTCCTGCCGCCACCCCGTCTGCTCAGTTTGTTCGGACTGCTCAGTTTGTTCGGACTGCTCAGTGCTCCGGCAGGGCCGGTGATGGCCAGCTGAGGTCGGGGGATGCGAGGCCGCCCGGGTCCCCGGTGCCGGTCACCGGGCCAGGATCGGGCTGACCGAGCCTGGGGGTGAAAAGACCAGGCGGGCGGGCCGCGCGCCGAAGCCGATGGGTGTGGGTCCGTGGCACCGTGGGAGGCGGCGCGGGCCGCCCGACGCCTTCCAACCACGCGCGAAGCCGGCTGTCGGGTGTGTTCGCCTCGACGGTCAACCGGGCGAGGGCGAAGCGGTCGTCGGCGGGATGCGAGAGGACGTCGCGTACCGCGCAGGCCGAACTGTAGCCGGCCGAGATCACAAGCTGGCGTACGGACAGGTCGTATCCGCCGAGGGGGTAGGCGAACGTGCGAGGTTCGTCCCCGGTCGCCACGGCCAGCCGGCGACGCGACAGCGTCAGTTCGGCGATCACGTCGGTCCGCGCCAGTTCGTCCAGCCGCCGTCCGGTGTGACCGGACCCGCCGATTTCTATCCCGAGACCCCGTATTCGATGCAGGTCGGTCCGGTTGAAATAGCCCGGATCACCGACCCGTGAACTGGTCACGAATACCGTCGCCGTCAGACCCGTCTCGGCCAGTCGGCGGAGAGCCTTCAAGGTTTCCACGCCGCCGTCGTCGAAGGTGATGATGACCGGGTTGGCCGGCGCGGTGGCCGCGCGCAGGGACGCGGCATATTTCGACACGGTGAGCGCCTGCCGGCCGGAGGCGGCGATGAGGGCGCAGTGCCGCATGAAGGTCGTGAAGGGGATTAGCCGACGTCGCGGGCCGCGTGGCGGCTGCGTGTCGAGAGACCGGTAGCGCAACATCGGGATCATCGGCGTTCGTCCCGCTGAGCAGGGACTGGCGGTCACCGGGGCCCGACCGGCTCACCAACGGACGGGACGTGCTCGCCGGAGAAAGCGTGAGACGTGCACGACAAGCGGGCCTCCCTACGTCCGCCGCCTCCGGGGATGCGGCACCCGATATGCCAGTGGAAGTGCACCTGAACGGTGGGTGCGTGATGCGGCATGGAATCTAGCACGAGCTGTGGCAATAGGTTCCGTCGCGTTGCCGGTGTTTGTCGTCGGCCGTTCCATCTACATGCCTTTTATTGTTTTTATTGATGGCATGGATTTGCTTGTGGGGTGGTTGTGGCGGTACGGCCGACCTGGCGTGGGGAAGCGGCGTGGGGAAGCGGCGGTCCGGGCTACAGCGGCCGGCGTCGGCGCTCGGCGGACGACTGCGCGAGGGAACGTTGCCGCTCGCGGCGCGCCACTTGGGCGCGGCGACCCCGGAAGAGCGCGATGACGACTACCAGGATGAAGGCCGTCAGCAGGATCGGAGCGTGAAGGATCATCTCCGAGCCGACATCGATGGCCTTGTTGCGCAGGCCGGAGCCGCCGTTCCCGGCCGCGGGGTTCAGGTAGCCGACGCCGAGGGTGATGAGCGCGTAGGCGAGCGGCGGCATGATCACCACGCCGATGAGGTCATCCGCATGCACGCGGACCGCGGCGAGGACGCACGAGCCGATGAACAGCACGCCGAAGGCGAACTTCAGGGAACCGAAGATCGCGGAGTCCGCGATGGCACCGAGCCCACCGATGACGAGGACGAGGATGCCGGTGCCGAGCGCGGTGAGGCCCCGGCGGCTGCCCGTGAACAGCGTGGGCGGCGGCCCACTCGCCCGACCGCGCGAGCTGCGAGCGTACAGATCATCATGCCCGCGAGCGCGTGCGGATCTGCCCGGCGGTCCGGCCGACTGCCGGTGAGGCGGCACACTCACGAAGGCAAGGTACCGCCCGCAGATTTCCAATGCGTCAGGGCGATGCACCAGACATGCGCATCGGCTCTCGCATTTGAGCTTTCGGTGTCGATCTCACTGCTTTCCGTTGCTTAATCCTCCTTATGCTGGTCGTTCGCGTCCCATCTGGCCGGATCTGCGCCGTCAGGGGTCTGGTACCCGACATCGATTCCGGGGTCCTCCATGGCGCCACCCCGCCCGGTCGTCGCGCCCTCCCCGGTGCTCCTCAGGAGCTCGGCGGCGGACAGCGGCCGCACGCCGGTCTCTACCGGAACCGGACTGGGGAGCCCCGCCTCGACGACTTCCATGGCCGCGAGCCGGCGGGCGGGGGTCAGCACCCGGCTTTCCAACGAGCCGACGGTGGCGTTGAAGTCCCCCACCGCCCGGCCGAGCGAGCGACCGAGGCGATCGACGTGTTCGCCCAGGGTGCCGAGGCGGGTGTAGAGGTCGCGACCCAGCTCGAAGATCTCCTTCGTCCGTGCGGTCAGCGCATCCTGAGTCCAAGCGTGGGCGATGGTCCGCAGCATAGCGATCAGCGTGGTTGGGGTGGCGATGATGACCTTCTTGCCTGCGGCGTGTTCGAGCAGGCCGGGATCGTGATCGAGGGCAGGGGCCAGGAACGCCTCGGCGGGGACGAAGAGCACCACGAACTCCGGGGATGACGGCAGCCGCCGCCAGTAGGACTTGGCGCCGAGGCCGTCGACATGCGCACGCAGATGGCGGGCATGGGCGGCCATCCGGCGCGCGCGATGCTCCTCGTCCGTCGTGTCGGCGGCCTCCAGGAACGCGCTGAGCGGAACCTTCGCGTCGACGACCACGTTGCGGCCACCGGCAAGGTGGACGACCATGTCGGGCCGTTGCGGGCCGTCGTCGCCCTGGATCGTCATCTGCTCGGTGAAGTCGCAGCGGTTGAGCATGCCGGCCACCTCCGCCACCCGGCGCAGCTGCATCTCGCCCCAGGCACCGCGGGCCTGGGGCCGGCGCAGCACGGTCACGAGCGCGGCGGTCTGCGACCGGAGGTTCTCCGACGCCTCGCGGGCGAACCGCACCTGCTCGACGAGTGCCGCGTAGGCCTCGGTGCGCGCGGTCTCCAGCTCCCGCAGCCGGTCCTCCATCCGCCCGAGAGCCTCCCGCAGCGGCGTCACCATGCTCTCGACCGCCGAACGACGGGCGTCGAGATCGCCGCGGGCGCGGGCGCCGGCCTCGTCCAGCCGGGCGGAGGCCAGCTCTACCAGCTGACGGCTCGCGCCCTCCAGAGCCTGCGCGGACAGCGCTCGGAAGCTCTCGGCAAGCCGGTCCTGGCTCTGCTCGACCAGCGCCACCCGCTCGCCCGCCGCTCGCTGCTCGTACTCCAGCGCGGTGCGCAGGCTGGACACGTCCGACTCGGCCAGCATCGCACGCTCGGCAGCGGCGGCGGCGGTCTCCCGGGCCTGGTCGCGCTCCCGCACGGCGGTGGCGTGCGCAGCCGTGAGCGCGGCAACCCGCGGCTCGGCGAAGCGGCGCGCGGCGGCGAATCCGCCCATGGCGCCGAGAGCCAGCCCGATCAGGGCCAGCAGCGCGCTGGTCGTGTCCACGGGAGAGAGGCAATCACGGCCCTCCGACAGTTTCGCGCGGTTTCGCGGTGAGACGGTCCCCGGCCGGGCAGCTTCCCGGCCGGGCCCTTCCCGGCGAGCGGCCGTGGGGCCTAGTAGCCGTGGGGCCTGTAGCCGTGAGGTCCGTAGCCGTGAGGTCCGTAGACTGACCGGCCATGGGCTTGTCGATCGGGATCGTCGGGCTGCCCAACGTCGGCAAGTCCACGTTGTTCAACGCCCTGACGCGCAATGAGGTGCTGGCCGCGAACTACCCGTTCGCGACGATCGAGCCGAACGTGGGCGTGGTCGGGGTGCCCGATCCGCGTCTCGGCGAGCTCGCGAAGCTCTACGACAGCGCCCGGACGGTGCCGGCCACGGTCAGCTTCGTGGACATCGCCGGTCTGGTCCGAGGCGCGTCCGAGGGGCAGGGCCTGGGTAACCGCTTCCTCGCGAACATCCGCGAGTCCGACGCGGTCTGCCAGGTCGTCCGGGTGTTCTCCGACCCCGACGTGGTGCACGTCGAGGGCAGGGTCGACCCGGCCGACGACATCGAGACGATCAACACCGAGCTGATCCTCGCCGATCTGCAGACCGTTGACGCGCGCCTGCCGAAGCTGGAGAAGGAGGCCCGTGCCGACAAGGCGAAGCAGCCGTTGCTGGCCGCGGTGAAGGCCGCGCGCGAGGTGCTTGACGCCGGCCGCACGCTGTCCTCGGAACCGAAGATCGATCGCGACGCCCTGCGGGAGCTTTTCCTGCTCACCGCCAAGCCCTTCCTCTACGTCTTCAACGTCGACGAGGACGTCCTCGCCGATCCCGGTCGGCGCAAGGAACTTGTCGGCTCCGTCGCGCCCGCGGACGCGATCGTGCTGTGCGCCAAGGTCGAGGCCGAACTGGCCGAGCTCGACGAGGCCGACGCCGCGGAGCTGCTGGCCTCGCTCGGCCAGGAGGAGAGCGGCCTTGCCCAGCTGGCCCGGATCGGTTTCCACACCCTGGGGCTCCAGACGTTCCTGACGGCAGGCCCGAAGGAGGCCCGGGCCTGGACCATCAGAGCCGGGGCGACCGCGCCGGAGGCCGCCGGGGCCATCCACACCGACTTCCAGCGCGGCTTCATCAAGGCCGAGATCGTCTCGTACGACGCCCTGATCGCGGCCGGTTCGATGGCCGCCGCCCGCGCGGCCGGCAAGGTGCGCATGGAGGGCAAGGACTACGTGATGGCCGACGGCGACGTCGTGGAGTTCCGCTTCAACGTCTGATCAGGGGCCACTTCCGCAGGTCCCGCAGGGTACGAGTGATCGTGTTCCACACCGGTTACACCGGACCACGCCGTGTCCACCGCCTTGCGGGTCCGATCCTCGCTATCCGGCATCAGGTGCCCGTACGTCGACAGCACCAGGTTGGCGTTGTCGTGCCCGAGCCGTTCCGCGACCGCGATCACGCTTTCCCCCGCAGCGAGCAGAACCGACGCGTAGTGGTGCCGAAGATCGTGGGGCGTGATGCCAGCCGGAAGCCCCGCCTGGCGGACGGCCCGGACGAAGATCTGTGCCCCGTAGTAGTCGTGGCGGTACGGCCGCCCGAACCGCGTCGTGAACAGCGAACCGTCCGCCCCCGGCGGGAAGACCTCCGAGTGCTCCGCCACCGCGTCACGGACGACGTCAGGCAGCGGCACGACCCGCCGGGAACGGGGCGTCTTGGGTACGCTCCGGACCTTCGAGCCGGGTGCAAGCTGCCATTCGATGCGCACCACCCGCCCGCCGGTGTCGACGTCCTCAGCTCGCAACGCGAGCAGTTCGCCGATACGGAGCCCGAGCCCGGCCTGAACGATCACCATCGCCCGGTTGCGAACCGGGATCGCGTCCGCCAGGAGCCGCACTTGGTCAACCGTCAGCGGCACCACCCGTTTCCGCCGGGTGGACGGCATGCTGAGCCGTACGACGGGTGAGACGGCCACCAGGCGATCGAGCACGGCCGCCGCATAGATCGACCGCAGCAGCGACACGAGGTTACGCAGCGTCGTAGGCGCCAGCAGCCGTGCCCGGTCGGACACCCACGCCTGAACCTCCGACGGCCGGACCGCCGCGAGCCGACGGGTGCCGAGGGAGGTCCCCTCAATGTGCACTTTGATCGTTCCTGCGACCCGGCGGGACGTCGTCGGCCGGTGGACCCTGCCCGCAGCCCATCGCCGGGCGTACTCGGCAACCGTCGTCCGGTCGTGCGGGTCGATGTACTGGCCGTTGGCGAGATCCGAGACGACGGCAGCCCGGAAGCGCTCAGCATCACCCTTCTTCGCGAAGGACTTCGAGCGTTGCCGCCCATCATCGTCGCGCCAGCGCGCTAGGTACACCGCCTTACCGTCGCGAACCCGCTTTTCCACACTGCCCACGGCTATGCGGCCCTCTCAGCGAGCCACGCGCGCACGTCCGTGGGGTCGTAGCGAAGCCACTTCCCGACCCGGTACGCCCGAGGCCCGACCTTGCGCGTCCGCCACTGATACAAGGTCGCCACAGGAACACCGAGGAAGCGCGCAGCCTCAGCAGCAGTCCACAAGCGATCAACCTCCGCAGACAACATCCCCATTCCCAACCTTCCACTACGCAGCAAATTTCCGGGCCGAATGTGCTTCCTCTCTCCGTGACCGGGCTTGGTCTGCGGCCATGGATGCGAGCCATCGGTCGCCGTTGTTGGTGTAGCCGGAGGAGTGGTACCGCCAGGTGGGGATGATCACGGTTTCGTCGGTGTCGTCGGGTCGGCCGAAGGCGTCGAGGGCCGGGCGTTCCTCGCCGTTCACGTGGGTGCGCCGCCAGGTACGCCGGGCCGTCCGGCGTGCCGCGAAGGTGGTGGAGTAGCC
>NZ_JDWE01000003.1:169377-182565 GCF_000685765.2 Frankia sp. BMG5.23 | reverse complement strand
GGGTGCGCGATGTGACGTTCCGTGAGGATGCCTCGCGGGTTCGGACCGGCCCACTGCCCCGCATCATGACCACACTCCGTAACCTGATCATCGGGCTGATTCGCCTCGCTGGCCATAACCGCATCGCCCCGACCATCCGCAGAATCCGACACGACAACGCCCTGCTCCTGGCCATCCTCACTCTCGACAACCCCGCTGACCTGCATCAATGACTTTGCGGGTCACCCTGTCGGCTCCCACCCGAAAAGCACAGCCTGACTCTTCGGCTTTTGCTGACGGAAGTGCAGGGCTCGGTAAATACCGTCTAGTCTTACCGTTTCGCACGTAGGAGCAAACGCAGATTTTCTTCTACCGTTCGCGAGTCGAGGGCTTTCGTGTGTCTACGACAATGGAATGCGATATTTTCTCGATTTCGGCACTTCACGTGATCTGTTCAGGATTGACGCCAATCAATCTCTTCCTGGATTGGATCTTGAATGGGAAGCTACTGCGGGGGTCGGGGTAGCGAGACGAGATAAGCGCCGATCCCGTGCGCAGGCCCCGTACGGGACGTGTGACTCAGGGGCGCTTGGGCGCCAAGCGACCGTGTACACAACCCGACTTGCAACGGCCAAATTTGTAGAGCCTTCACTCATGACCTAGGTACTCCAGCCCGCCGTATCGCAGTCAGTGACGGATGGGGTGGTTTTGGCGACGGCCTGTGCTCGGACCGAGGCGAGTCAAGGGCATGTCGTGCGATGGGTCGGCGGGGTGGCGCTGGGACGGGCTCTGCAAGCGGACTTGGAGCCGCGTGGGAAGATTTCAAGTTCTTGCCCGTAGACTTGGATTGTGGATCGGGATCGGTTCGAGCGCAGCCCTACTGGACATCTCGTCAAGATCACTGGAACTGACGGGCGGTCGGGCGTCGCGTACGAACATGTGGCCTTCCAGCCGGACCCGCTGGCGGGCGCCGAGCCGGCGCTGGCGGGAGGGACGTGGCGGAACGTGGCCCGCGCGGGGCGCGCTCTCGGTCGTCTCGATCAGGCTGGTCGACAGATTCCTGAGCCCGCCTTGCTACTGCAACCCACGCTTCGGACGGAGGCGCAGAGCACGTCCGCGTTGGAGGGGACCTTCGCTCCCCTGGAGGACGTGCTTGCGGCTGAGGTCACAGAGCCGACCTCGCAGAGCGAGGAGGTTCGGGAGGTCCTCAACTATGTCCGGGCGGCGGAGGCGGCCTTCGCGTGGATAGGCGATGGTCGCCCACTCACCGTAGCCGCGCTTTGTCAGGTGCATCGAGATCTCGTGCGTGGAACTCCTGCGGACACCCGTGATGCGGGGAGGATCCGCTCGATTCAGGTTGCGATCGGAAGCCGCGGTGGTGCGATCGACACCGCTCGCTTCGTCCCGTCGCCGCCCGGACTGGAACTGGACGCGGCTGTACGTGATCTGCTGGACTGGATCACCGTGGATTCGAAGTCCATTGACCCGGTCGTGGCTGCGGCGATGGCGCACTATCAGTTCGAGACTCTTCATCCATTCAACGATGGAAACGGCAGAATCGGGCGGCTTCTCGTGGTCCTCGATCTTTGTTGGAAGGGGATACTCTCGGAGCCGTTGCTGGCTGTGTCGCCCTGGTTCGAGGTGCGTCGGGAAGAGTACCAGGACCATTTGAGGGAAGTTAGCGCAACGGGAGACTGGGACGGCTGGATCTCGTTCTTCTCCGAAGGTCTGGTCGAGTCCTGTGAGCGGACTATTCGGACAGTCGACGACCTCCTCGGTCTCCAGGCCGAATACGTGCGACGACTCAAGGTGGCGGGTCTGACCGGTGGGTTGGTCCGCGATATCATCGACGGGCTGATCGGGAGTCCGTTTGTCACGGTGCGTTCGGTCAGTGAAGATACCGGGAGGACTTTGCAGGCGGCGAGCAACGCCGTCGCCAGGCTTGTGGAGCTGGAAATTCTGCGGGAACGTACCGGGCGAAGCTATGGTCGTGTCTTTGAGGCGGTGGAGGTCACCTCAGTGCTACGGGCCCAATCGGGCCGCTGAGGGTTCGCCGGTACCGGCGTCGACTACGAGGGCTATGACGCCACCTCGTTGGAGAGGATCTCCTCCATGCGTTCGGAGATGTCCTGCCGGCCGCTGTGGCCTGCGCCCCGGGCGCCGAGCACGCGCCGTCCGTTGGTCGTCTCGCCCCGTTCGAGGAGTTCGGCGAGACCGGCCGGCACGATGGCGGCCAGCCGCTGGCCCTTGTCCGTCAGGTAGACGACCTGACCAGATGCGGCAGCCTCTCGGACGACCTCGGCAAGTTGGTCATCGGGTGGGAGCGGCATCTCCGTCATGGCGACATCGTAACTTCGGTTCACCCGCCCTACCCTCCGTCGATCATCTTGCCCCGGGGTGGGCCCATGTGGTCCCCTCGCCCAAGAACGGTTCGGCAGCTGGTCGTCGAAAATCTGGCTGCCATCTCACCCTATGGTCGATCAACGTGGCTGAAATCGCGCGCCCACGGAGAGGCCACGGCGCCTGTGAGTGCGAGGCTGGTGAGGTGACTCTGTCGAAGCGTGCGTCCTGGTTCTTGATCGCGGTCGGCGTCTGGACGTGGGCCATCTGGCCAAATTTCCTGCGGAACGTGTGGAAGGATGATCGTTCCTGGGACGACGGCCCGACTGGCTTCTTCACGGTCCACCTGGTCCTGACTGTCGCTTCCCTCGCCATCGGCTCCGTCGTTGGCTGGCTCGGCATCCGCGGCGCACGGGCCGTCCGCCATGGCGATACCGGTGATGATGCCTCATCCAGGCGGCTGATCAATTCGGGTCGTTGACATGCCGAAAGCGGCGGTAGTCTTCGAAACCGCTCCGTTTCATGATCGGCTCTACGTCGTGTGATTCTCCTGGCGTTGGGAAACAGGGGCTGACCTGCGCGGCTGCTTCGCGTTGATCGTCGTGTGTGGTCGCACCGAGTCCCAATTGAGTGATTGAGCGCGTGGGCCCACTCCGGGGGCGCGGAGCGGCGTGTCCCGGAAAATCCGGGACACGCCCGACCAGTCCGGCGCCAGGGGTTCCCGCGCGACGCGGTGTCAGCCGACCTGCTCGGTGGGCCGCATGAGCAGTTCGTTGATCGCGACCCGCCGCGGCCGGGTGACGATGTAGGCAACGGCGTCCGCGATGTCCTCGGACTGCATCGGCTCGATGTCGGCGATGCGGCGCATGACGATATTCCGGATCTCCTCGCGGATATGGGACCTCAGCTCGGTCTCGACGGAGCCCGGTTCGACCACCGAGACGCGCACGTGCCGGGCGGTGACCTCTTGGCGCAGCGACTCGGTGAACGCGTTCACCCCGAACTTGGTGAGGTTGTAGATGCCGGCGCCCATGGTGGCGTGCCGTCCCGCCACCGAGCTGATGTTCACCAGGTCCGCGACCTGGCGGGGGCCGCCGTCCGCGGCAGTGAGCAGATGCGGCAGCGCCGCATGGGTGACGTACAGCAGGCCCTGCAGGTTCAGGGCCACCATCCGGTCCCACTCCTCGGTCGGCGCGTCGAGGATCGGCCCGGGCAGCATGATACCGGCGTTGTTGACGACGGTATCGAGCCGGCCGAGCTCCGCCACGGTGCGCTTCACCGCGTCGGCGGCCTGGGCCTGGTCGGTGATGTCCAGCGGGAGGGGGAGGGCGGTGCCGCCGGCGCCGGTGATGTCGGCGGCGAGGCGCTCGAGCCGGTCGCCGCGCCGCGCGACCAGCGCCATCGCGGCGCCGTGCCGGGCCAGCTCGCGGGCGGTCGCCTCACCGATGCCGCTGCTCGCACCGGTCACCAGGGCAACGGTGCCGTCCAGCCGTTCGCTCATGTGTACGCGCTCCTGAGTCGTGGGCGAGTCGCCGGGTCAGTCAGCGTGGTCAGGCGCCCTACCTGGAGCGGCTGGAAGAGGGTGCCGCGGCCGGCCGCACGAACCGGTGGAACCCGGCGACAGGCACTGTCCGGTCATGCCGGGCGAAGCCTACCGTGATCGGGTATCTGCCGAGCCGTCACGGTGACTCCGTCCCGCTGTGACCTGGGACGATCCGATCTTGTCGGTGGCATCGGGTAGACACCTCTCATGGCAGCAGACGAGACGACCTCCGCGCTTCCGGGGGCTTCCGGCCCGGCGTCGCCGGTCGCGCATGCCCCGGATCGGGCGGAGGCCTGGCCGGGCCCGATGTTCCCGGCGGGCCTGGCGGACCCGGCGGAACCGGGGCCCGGTGGGCTGCGGGAGCGCGCGGAGGAGCTGCTGCGGGCGCTTGCCGGGCCGGCCGCGGCGCTGCGCGAGGACCAGTGGCAGGCCATCGACGCGCTCGTGACCCACCGGCGCCGGGTGCTGCTCGTCCAGCGCACCGGTTGGGGCAAGTCGGCGGTGTACTTCCTCGCCACGGCACTGCTCCGCGGCGCAGCGGGACGCGCTGCTCCGACGGTGATCGTCTCCCCGTTGCTCGCGCTCATCCGCAACCAGGCGGCGGCCGCGGCGAGGCTGGGCATCCGCGCCGGCGAGATTCACTCCGGCAACGTGACCGAGTGGGACGAGGTCTACGCGGCGTTGCGGTCGGGCGAGCTCGACGTGCTGCTCGTCGGGCCGGAGCGGCTGAACAATCCGACCTTCCGGGACGACTACCTGCCCGAGCTCGCCGCCACCACCGGGTTGCTCGTCATCGACGAGGCGCACTGCATCTCCGACTGGGGGCACGACTTCCGGCCCGACTACCGGCGGCTGCGCACTCTCGTCGCCGGGCTGCGTCCGCGGGTCCCGGTGCTGGCCACGACGGCCACCGCCAACACCCGCGTGGTCGAGGACGTCAGTGAGCAGCTCGGAACCTCCGCTCCCGCCGGCCCGGCGTCCGCCGGGACGTTGGTGCTACGCGGGAGTCTCGATCGGGAGAGCCTGCGGCTCGCGGTCGTGTCGCTGCCGCAGGCCGAGCACCGGTTCGGCTGGCTCGCCGACCATCTCGGCGAGCTGCCCGGATCGGGGATCGTCTACACGCTGACGAAGGCGGCGGCGGAGGAGCTGACCATCTTTCTGCGCGGTCAGGGTCATGCCGTCGCCACCTATCACGGTGGCATCGAGGCGGCCGAGCGCATCGTCGCCGAGGAGGATCTGCTCGCGAACCGGGTCAAGGCGCTGATCGCCACCAGCGCGCTCGGAATGGGCTTCGACAAGCCGGACCTCGGCTTCGTCGTCCACATCGGAGCTCCGTCGTCGCCGATCTCCTACTACCAGCAGATCGGCCGGGCCGGCCGGGCGCTCGACACGGCCGAGGTCGTGCTCCTCCCGGCGGCTGAGGACCGGGACATCTGGCGCTACTTCGCGGACACCTCTTTTCCGCCGGAGCACGTCGTCCGCCGGGTGCTCGGAGTGCTCGCGGGCGCCGACCGGCCGCTGTCGACCCAGGCGTTGCTCGCGTCCGTCGACCTCGGCCCCAGCCGACTCGACCAGATGCTGAAGGTTCTCGACACCGACGGGACGGTCCGGCGAGTCAGGGGCGGCTGGGTGAGTACCGGTGAGCCCTGGTTGTACGACGAGGAGCGTTACCGGCGTGTCGCCGCGGCGCGCTCTCGGGAGCAGCAGGCGATGCTCGACTACATCGTGACGACCGGCTGCCGGATGGAGTTCCTGCGCCGGCAGCTCGACGATCCCCACGCGGCGGCCTGCGGGCGGTGTGACCGGTGCACCGGTCGGTCGTGGTCGTCCGCGGTCTCGGAGTCCTCGCGGACGCGGGCCCGGGATGAGCTGCGCCGGGCGGGCGTCCCGGTCGAACCGCGGCGGATGTGGCCGACTGGGATGGGCCGGCTCGGGGTCGACCTGGCCGGGCGTATCCCGGCGTCGGCCGCTGCCGAGCCCGGGCGGGCGCTCGCCCGACTCAGCGATGTGGGCTGGGGCAACCGGCTGCGCCCGATGTTCACGTCTGCCACCCTCGCTGTGCCCGGCGCCGCTGTGCCCGGCGCCGCTGTGCCCGGCGCCGCTGTGCCCGGCGCCGCTGTGCCCGGCGCCGCTGTGCCCGGCGCCCTCGACGGCCCGCTTCCCGGCGATCTCGTCGAGGCGGTGGTCGCAACGCTCGCCGGTTGGGGATGGCAGCGGCGGCCGGTGGCCGTCGTGTCGATCGCGTCCCGCAGCCGGCCCCGGCTCATCGCGAGCCTCGCCGAGCGCATTTCCACCATCGGACGCCTGCCGCTGCTGGGGCAGCTCGACCGGGTCGCCGGCGGGCCGCACACCGGGCAGGTGCACAACAGCGCGCACCGGCTCGCCGGCCTGTGGGATGCGTTCACGGTCTCCCCGGCCCTTGCCGCCGCCCTGGGCGAGCTCGGCGGCCCGGTGCTGCTCGTCGATGATCGGATTGTCACCGGCTGGACGATGACGGTCGCCGCTCGCCTGCTCCGGCAGGCCGGAGCGCCGTCGGTGCTGCCGTTCGCGCTCGCGGTGGACACCGCATGACCGGCCGGGAGGAAGGCTCAGACGCGGCGGAACAACAGCGCCCGCTTGACTTCCTGGATGGCCTTGGTCACCTGGATGCCGCGTGGACAGGCGTCGGTGCAGTTGAAGGTGGTCCGGCAACGCCAGACCCCCTCGCGTTCGTTGAGGATCTCCAGGCGCTCGTCGGTACCGGAGTCACGGCTGTCGAAGATGAACCGGTGGGCCGCGACGATCGCCTGCGGGCCGAAGTAGTCGCCGTCGGTCCAGAACACCGGGCACGCGGTGGTGCACGCCGCGCACATGATGCACTTGGTCGTGTCGTCGAAGCGGGCCCGGTCCTCGGTGGACTGCAGCCGCTCGCGGGTCGGCTCGTGGTCGTCCGTGATCAGGTAGGGCTTCACTGCCCGGAACGCGTCGAAGAACGGTTCCATGTCGACGATGAGGTCCTTCTCTACCGGCAGACCTTTGATCGGTTCGATGGTGATCTCCGAGCCGAGGTCCTTCACCAGCACCTTGCAGGCGAGGCGGTTGGCGCCGTTGACCCGCATCGCATCCGAGCCGCACACCCCGTGCGCGCAGGACCGGCGGAAGGCGAGCGTCCCGTCGAGGTTCCACTTGACCCACATGATTGCGTCGAGCAGCCGGTCGCTCGGATCGAACGGCACCTGGTAGCTCTCCCAGTGCGCCTCGTCGACCGTCTCCGGGTCGTAGCGACGGATCTTGAGGGTGACTGTCATCAGTACTTGCGCTCCATCGGCTGGTAGCGGGTCATGACAACCGGCTTGTAGTCCAGGCGGATCTCCGCCTCCGGCGAGGCGGCCACCAGCGGCCCCGACCGGTAGGCCATCGTGTGGCGCATGAAGTTGACGTCGTCCCGGTTCGGGTAGTCCTCACGGGAGTGGCCGCCGCGGGACTCGTTGCGGGCCATCGCCCCGATGACCAGGACCTCGGCGAGGTCCAGCAGGAAGCCGAGCTCCACCGCTTCGAGCAGTTCGGTGTTGTAGCGACGCCCCCGGTCGGACACGCCCACCCGCTGGTAACGCGTCTTGAGGCCGGAGATGTCGCTCAGCGCCTGCTTGAGCGTCGCCTCCGTCCGGTACACCGAGGCGTTGACGTCCATCGACTCCTGCAGTTCGCGCCGGATCGCGGCCGCGTTCTCGGTTCCGGCGCCCGCGCGCAGGCGCCCGAGCAGGTCCTCGACGAACGACGCCGGGTTCTCCGGGAGGTCGACGTGCTGTGCGTTCGCGTTCGCATACTCGGCGGCGGCGATGCCAGCCCGCCGGCCGAATACGTTGATGTCGAGCAGCGAGTTGGTGCCCAGCCGGTTCGCGCCATGCACGGACACGCACGCCACCTCGCCGGCCGCGTACAGACCGGGCACGACCGTGTCGTTGTCCGCGAGCACCTGCGCGTCCACGTTGGTCGGGATGCCGCCCATCGCGTAGTGCGCCGTCGGCTGGATCGGGATCGGGTCGTTGTACGGTTCGATGCCGAGATAGGTCCGAGCGAACTCGGTGATGTCGGGCAGCTTTGCGTCGAGGTGCTCCGGCGGCAGGTGGGTGAGGTCAAGGTAGACGTGGTCGGCGTCCGGGCCGCAGCCGCGGCCGGCACGGATCTCGGTGTAGATGGCGCGAGCCACCATGTCGCGTGGCGCAAGGTCCTTGATGGTCGGGGCGTAGCGCTCCATGAAGCGTTCGCCGTCCTTGTTGCGTAGGATTCCGCCCTCGCCGCGGGCACCCTCGGTGAGGAGAATCCCCATCTTCCAGATGCCGGTCGGATGAAACTGGAAGAACTCCATGTCCTCCAGCGGGATGCCCCGCCGGAACGCCAGACCCATTCCGTCACCGGTCAGTGTGTGCGCGTTGGAGGTGACCTTGAAGACCTTGCCGAAACCGCCGGTGGCGAACACCACCGACTTGGCCTGGAAGATGTGGATCTCTCCGGTCTTCAGCTCGTAGGCGACCACCCCGGCCGCCGCGCCCTTCTGTAGTAGCAGGTCGAGGACGTAGAACTCGTTGAAGAACTCGATGTCGTGCTTGACGCACTGCTGGTACAGCGTCTGCAGGATCATGTGCCCGGTGCGGTCCGCCGCGTAGCAGGAGCGGCGCACCGGGGCCTTGCCGTGGTCGCGGGTATGGCCGCCGAACCGGCGCTGGTCGATGCGACCCTCGGGCGTCCGGTTGAACGGCAGCCCCATCTTCTCCAGGTCGAGGACAGCGTCGATGGCCTCCTTCGCCATGATTTCCGCGGCGTCCTGGTCGACCAGGTAGTCACCGCCCTTGATCGTGTCGAAGGTGTGCCACTCCCAGTTGTCCTCCTCGACGTTGGCCAGGGCGGCACACATGCCGCCCTGCGCCGCGCCGGTGTGCGAGCGGGTGGGATAGAGCTTGGTGAGCACGGCGGTCCGGCAGCGGGTGCCCGCCTCGATGGCGGCACGCATGCCGGCTCCACCCGCACCGACGATGACTGCGTCGTACCTGTGGACCTGCACGCCTACCTCCATCCGTCCGATGCTGGGGTCACGGGATCACCGGCGCGTTCAGATGTCGGGATCGAAGGTGAAGATGACGAGGGTGCCGAGGGCGACGACCAGGAACGCCGAGGTATAGAGTAGCGTCTTCAGCCAGAACCGGGTCTGGGGCCGCCCGGCGTAGTCGTTGATGATCGTGCGCAGGCCGTTGGTGCCGTGCAGCTCCGCCAGGAGCAGCATCACCAGGTCCCAGGTGCGCCAGAACGGTGACGCCCAGCGGCCGGCGACGAATCCGAAGTTCACCCGCTGCACCCCGCCGTCGAGGATGTTCATGATGAACAGGTGGCCGAGCACCAGAAAGAACAACAGCAGGCCGCTGACCCGCATGAATACCCAGGCGTAGAGCTCGAAGTTGGTGCGCGCCTTGGCGCTGCCCGGCTTCCCCCGCCGGCGGGAGAGCCCGGGGGTGCGGGGCGCGACGAGTTCCGGCGCGCGCGGGCCCGCCGGGCCACCGGGGGGAGCGGTCGTCATCAGGTCGTGCTCCCGAACAGCGTCTCGAAGGTGTGCAGCAGCATGCGGGAGGCGGCCGCAACCAGCAGCACGACGAAGATGACGAGCTCGACGTACAGCATCTGCTTCTGGTATCTCGGGCCGGACTCCCAGAAGTCGATCAACATGATCCGGATGCCGTTGAGGGCGTGGTACAGCACCGCCGCGACCAGGCCGACCTCGAGCAGGTTGACGATCGGGCTCTTGTAGACCTCGATCACCTCGTTGTACGACGTGGGGGAGACCCGGACGAGAGCGGTGTCGAGCACGTGGGCGAAGAGGAAGAAGAAGACCAGGACACCGGTGATCCGGTGGGCCACCCAGGACCACATACCCTCTCGACCGCGGTACAGCGTGCCCGCTGGTGCCTTCGGCAATGAAAGCTCCTCCGGATCGGCCCAGCCGATGGGCCGGAAAGGTCATGTCTGGGGGCGCTCTGGCGACCCGACACATCGTCGAGACGATGGTGCATCTCACCCAGATGCTAGTGCCGGGCCTGGTGGAGGGCATGTTCGGGCCGGGCGCGTCCGGGTGAACTCGGCCACAGGCGGCACTGGGACGCCCCACCCCCGGTTCCGGCGCCGTCCGGTGCCGGCCCGCTCCCCGAGCCGTCCCTCGACCGGGTCGTCAGGGCACGAAGGTGGTGGTTCCGGTCGGCGCCGGTGCCGTCGTCGAAACGACGGGCGGCGTTGTGCCCCCTGGAGAGGCCGGCGCCGTCCGGCTCGGCGAGGGGGTGACCCTGGGGGGTGGTGTCTGGGTCGGCGGCGGGGAGGTCTGAACCTGGGTGCTCGGCTGGGGAGTCGGGGTGGGTGTCTCCGTCGTCGGCGTCGTCGTTGGGGTCGCGGACGACGACGGCCGGGGGCGGGGGGTATAGCGCGGGGAGTCCGGGGCGACTACCTCAGACGCGGCGGACCGTGAAGTCACGGCCGGGGGGGATGAAGCGATGGTCGCGATGGGCGGTGGCGTGGTCTGCTGCGCGGTGACATCGTTCGGCCCGGGGGTCGAGCCGCCGGAGGTCAGACCGACGGTCAGGGCGATGGCCGCGCCCATCACGAGCATGGCCGCTCCGGCCACGACCGCGATCGTCCGCTGCCGACGCCGCTGGGGGTCGCCCGGTCCGCGACCGTGTCCGTCGTGGCGGGCAGGCTCGGCGCGGCGCCGGGCCTCGCCGAGGGGCAACAGTCCGGCGGCGTGATTGTCGTCGTCGAACAGATCCAGGTCGGAGGTCGCCGACACGGGGGTGACCGCGCCGATGCGGGTCACGTCGTCGTCCACCGAAGGCCCCGCCACGCTGTTGAGCCCGATGCTGGTCGGCGCGTCGTGGTCGGGGTCGGGCCGCGTCCGGCCGGGCGGTGCTGCGCGGTTCTGCGGCGTGGTCCGATCCGGCGGGATCACGCGGTTCGATGGGCCGGCGCGGTCGGGTTCCCTACGACCGGTGCGCGACCCGGCAGCGCCCGCGGCCGCCACGGCGGCCCCGCCAAGGGGGTTGAGCAGGGGATCCACGGTGACGTCGCGGTCAGCGGGGACGGGCGGCGCGGCGGCGGACGCCGGGCGGTTCGCCGGGCCCGGGACAGCCCCCTGGTCTCCCACGGCCGCCGAAGCTGCCTCGCCCGCCTGGACTCCCGCGGTCCCGGCGACACCGCCGCTCGACCCCGACCGGGAATCCGCGGCCGGTCCGGCGCCTGCTGCCGGCTCGGCCGGGTCGTCGAGGTTCTCCAGGCCGACGTCGACGGAACTCGCGTCCGTCTCCTCGTCAGTCCGAGGACGGGCGTGCATGACCGAAGCCGGTACCGGATTCGCATTGCGCGCGATCGGGATCAGCCGCCGGCGGATCTCCGTCACGTCGGGCCGCTCCTCGGCCGGCCGGTCCATCAGGTCACTGAGCAGGTTGCGCAACGGACCGGCTAGCCGGAAGGCCCGCCGGCGGCCCTCCACCACGGCGGTCAGTACGGCGTAGGTCTCCGGGCCCTCGAACGGAGGCTGACCCTCGACGGCCGAGTACAGCGTCGCGCCGAGCCCCCACAGGTCGCTCGCGGGAGTACCGGAGGAGCCCCGGACCCGCTCGGGAGCGATGTAGGCCGGGGAACCGACCAGGGCCCCAGTGCCGGTCAGGGTCACGTCGCCCTCGGTCGCGGCGATGCCGAAGTCGGTGAGCCGCACCCGGCCGTCCCGCCCGAGCAGGACGTTCCCGGGCTTGACGTCGCGGTGGAGCACGCCCGCCGAATGAGCCGCGGCGAGCGCGTCGGTCAGCGCCAGCCCGATCGCGGCGACCTGGTCGAAAGGCAGCGGGCCCTGGTTGCGGATCACATCGCCGAGGCTGTCCGCGTCGACGAGTTCCATGATGATCCAGTGCCGCTGATGTTCCTCGACCACGTCGTACACCGAGACGATGGCGGGACTGTGCAGCCTGGCCAGGGCGCGGGCCTCGCGAAGAACCCGGGCCCGAATCGCGTCGCGCTCGTTCTGCGCGCCGGCCATCGGCACGAGGATCTCTTTGATGGCGACCGGACGCTGGAGTAGTTCGTCCTCACCGCGCCAGACGACACCGGCTCCACCACGCCCGATGGGCGTGTCGAGCCGGTAGCGTTGCGCTACGTAGCGAGGTGTGCCGTGCCGGGAGGTGTCCGGGGGCACGCTTGCCGATTTAGCCATCGTGTCAAGTCTGACAGATGGACTGATGCGCGCGCCGGACGGCCCGCATCTTTCCGAACACTACGGGCACCGCAAATCCATCGATGACCGACATCACGGACCGGGCCGGAAGGTGGCGAACAACTGGCGCATCAACGGTTGATCCTGCAGCCACAGATCCTCCCTGGTATGCCAGTACAGGGCATATCCGTGGCCGTTGCGAATCGCACCCCGGTTGAGCACATGCACCATGACCCCGTCCGACCCGCGGTACCCGAACTCCCAGTCGGCCTGGTTGGTGCCATCCCCACCATCGCTGGGAGCCAGCCGTATCTGCCGATAATCCCGCACGCTCTGCCGGAAGCCGGCCTCGTTGCGTTGCCAGTCGCCGATGGCAGAGGTGTTTGCCTGCCTGACGCTACCGACACGTAGGAAGGACCGGGTAGCCGGGTCCACGAAGTCGACGTTTCCGGGTCCGCCGGGCCCCTCGCGGCGCTGCCAGTCCGAGGGGTACGCCACGGACCAGCCGGCGGTGGGATCGACGTAGGACACCCAGCCAGGCGGGCCCGTAACCGGGGTGGTTTCCCGGGCGACGGGGTCCCTGGCCGCCGCCGGATCCGCCAGGGCCGACCCGCCGGCTCCGGTCGGCGACGAGATGCCGCCGGTCTGGTTGGCCGAGGTGTCGCGGCTCCTGTCGTCCGGGCCCCCTGTCACCACGATCACGATGCCAATGATCGCGGCGGCGACCAGCGCCACGAGCGTCGCCACGGCGATGGTCACGCGACGTCGATCCCCGGCGCCGGGGTCGCGTGGCGGATCTTCCGCCGGCCCGATTCCTGCCGGCTCGATTCCCGCCGGCCCGTCGGGCGCCGGCCGCAGCCGGGCGGTCGACGGCGGGGAGGCCGGTGCGGCAGTGGCGAAGAGATTAGCCAGTTCGACGTCGCCGCCGGTGAGACCGTTGCCGTGCCCTCGGCCGATGAGCCGGGCCCGGGCCGGGATTCCGCCCAGGGCACGCATCCGGTCGATCGAGTGCATGCGCTCCAACGGCCCGGTGGGACGGGACCGAGGTGTCCGCGACGGCGTGGCCTCCTGACGCGTCTCGGTGTCCTGACGCGTCTCGGTGTCC
>NZ_JDWE01000003.1:0-169362 GCF_000685765.2 Frankia sp. BMG5.23 | reverse complement strand
TCCTGACGCGTCTCGGTGTCCTGACGCGTCTCGGTGTCCGGCGTGGTCAGGGCGGCCACCGGTGCCGGGACGGCACTGATCCCGGAGACGGCACTGGTCTCCGACCGGACCTCGGTCTCCGGGAACCCGGTGACGTCGCCGGAGGGGACGGCTTCGGTGGCGGACTCGGCCGGTGTGGTCGGTATGGCCCGTGCGGCCGGGGAGGTGGTACGTGTCGATGAGCGGGGGCGAGTGGGCCGAGAAGGACGCGAGGGCCGGCGGACCGCATCTCGTTCGACTATCTCGCGCAGTCGCCTGCGTACGACGGTGAGCGGTGGTCGGCTCGCCTCGTGCGGGGCCATCAGGTCGTCGATCACCGGTATAAGCGGTCCGGCCAGCCGGAAGGGCTGGCGTCGTCCCTGAACCAGGGCGGCGAGCACCGAAATCGGGTCACCGCCGGTGAAGGGCGGGTAACCTTCGACGGTGGTGAACAGCGTGGCGCCCAGTCCCCACCGGTCACCCGCGGCGCTGCCGGCATCGCCACGGGCGCGTTCCGGCGGCAGGTAGGCGGGGGAGCCCATCACCATCCCGGTGCTGGTAAGCCGGGGATCCCCCTGGCTGACCGCGATGCCGAAGTCGGTCAGCCGGGCCCGGCCGTCCGCGGTCACCAGCACGTTGCTCGGCTTGACGTCGCGGTGCACCACGCCGAGCCGGTGCGCGGCCTCCAGGGCGTAGGCGAGGCTGATGCCGATCCGGCACGTCTCCTCGACCGGCAGCGGTCCGCGATCGTTGATGATTGTGGCGAGGGACCGGCCGTCAACGTATTCCATGATGATCCAGGGCAGCTCGCCATCGTCGATGACGTCGAGGACGGCGACGGCACCGGGATGATGCAGCCGACCGGCGGCGCGCGCCTCGCGCAGGACCCGCTCGCGGGTCAGGCCGCGTTCGTCCGCGTTCTCCCCGAGCGGCAGCCGTACTTCCTTGACTGCAACCACGCGCTGGAGCAGCTCGTCGGTGGCCCGGTGCACGACGCCGAATCCGCCGCGTCCGATGACCCCGTCGAGCCGGTACCGTCCCCCGACGAGGGTCACCGCCCTGGCCGAACCCGGATTGTCCGGGGACTCGCCTGCCATCCCGTCGTCCCTTCCGATCGCCGGTGGGGCCCGCGTCCATGGGATCACATCGTGGCCGGATCGTGGGGGGTCGGGCATGCTGGCGACAGCGACCGAACGGACCACGGACATGGGGTGGAGTGTGAACGACAAAGACTGGGAGCGGTTGCGGAACGCTGCTGTCCGTGTCGCACAGAGTGCCTACGCGCCCTACTCGGGTCTGCGGGTTGGTGCTGCCGCACTGGTCGTGGATCTGCCGGACGCCGCCGGACGTACCACCGGTGACGACCCGTGGATCGTCGTCGGCTGCAATGTCGAGAACGCGTCCTACGGCCTCGGGCTGTGCGCCGAATGCGGTCTCGTCTCGGCGCTGCACGCCAGAGGCGGTGGTCGGCTGCTGGCGTTCGCTTGCGTCGACTCCGACGGTGCGCCGTTGGCGCCCTGCGGACGGTGCCGTCAGCTGCTCTACGAGCACGGCGGGCCGGATCTGCTCGTCGCCATGGGCGACGGCGTGCGCACCATCGCGGACCTGCTCCCCGCAGCGTTCGGACCGCACGATCTGCCGGGTGTCGCGTGAGCGGAAGCTTCGACGTCGTCGATCTGATCCGGGCCAAGCGGGACGGTCGACCCGTCGATCCCCGGGCCGTCGACTGGCTCGTCGACGCCTACACCCGGGGTCTGGTTGCCGACGAGCAGATGTCGGCGTACCTGATGGCGGTGGTGTGGCGCGGGATGACTCCCGCCGAGCTGGACCGCTGGACCGCCGCAATGATCGACAGTGGGGAGCGCCTGGATCTGACCGGTGTGGGACGTCCCACCGTCGACAAACACTCCACCGGAGGGGTCGGCGACAAGGTCTCGCTCGTGCTGGTGCCGCTGGTCGCCGCCTGTGGGGCCGCGGTCCCACAGCTCGCCGGGCGGGGGCTCGGTCACACCGGTGGAACGCTGGACAAGATGGAGGCGATCCCCGGCTGGCGGGCGGATCTGTCGGCCGCCCGGATGCGTGAGCTCCTCGCCGAGGTGGGTGCGGTGATCGCCGCCGCGGGTGCCGGCCTCGCCCCGGCCGACCGCCGGCTCTACGCGCTGCGGGACGTCACCGGAACCGTCGAGTCGATCCCGCTCATCGCATCGTCGATCATGAGCAAGAAGATCGCCGAGGGCACGTCGGCGCTGGTCCTGGACGTCAAGGTCGGCTCCGGGGCCTTCATGACGTCGGTGGATGAGGCCCGTGAGCTCGCCCGGACGATGGTTCGGATCGGCGTTGCCGCCGGGGTCCGCACCGAGGCCCTGCTGACCGGGATGGACCATCCCCTCGGCCGGACCGCCGGGCATGCGCTGGAGGTGGCCGAGGCCGTGGAGACCCTCCGTGGTGGTGGGCCGGCGGATCTGGTGGAGGTCACCGTCGCGCTGGCCAGGGTGATGATCGACCTCGTCGCCGCCGAACTCGGCCACCGGTCCGGTGCTCTTCATGATCCCGCGCAGGTACTGGCTGCCGGGGACGCTTTTGCGGTGTGGCGGGCGATGGTCGCGGCCCAGGGCGGCGATCCGGACGCGCCGCTTCCGGCGGCGAGCCATGTCGAGACCGTCCCCGCGCCGGCGACCGGCCATCTCCACCGCCTGGACGCCCGAGCGGTCGGCCTGGCGGCCTGGCGGCTTGGCGCGGGCCGGGTCCGCAAGGAGGACGCGGTCTCCGCGACGGCGGGCGTGCGGTGGCGGGTGGGAATCGGTGACCCGGTCACGGCCGGCGAGCCGTTGCTGGAACTGCACACCGATGACCCGGCCAGCGTCGAGCGGGCCCGGGAGGCCCTGGCGGGAGCGGTGGAGGTCGCCGCGACGCCGCCCCCGAGCACACCGCTTGTCCTCGATCACATCAGCTGAACCGGTCCCGGCGGTCCGGGTCGTCATCGTGCCGTCGCTGTTCTGTCGTACCCGTGGCCTACCGTCGAGACGATGACGGAGGACATGATGACGAACGACGCACGGTCCCCGACGATCACGGTCGAGGATATCCGCCGGGTACCGAAGGTACTGCTTCATGATCATCTTGATGGCGGGCTCCGGCCGGCCACGGTGGTAGAGCTCGCCGACGAGACCGGTTACCGCGATCTGCCGACCACGGACGTCCACGCCCTGAGCACCTGGTTCCGTGGCGGCGCGCACAGCGGTTCGCTCGTCCGCTACCTGGAGACGTTCCGGCACACGGTGGGGGTGATGCAGACCCAGGATGCGATCATGCGGGTGGCGCGGGAGTGCGCGGAGGATCTCGCGGCCGACGGCGTCGTCTACGCCGAGGTACGGTTCGCACCCGAGCTGCACCTCGAGCGCGGGCTGTCCCTGGACGCGGTGGTCGAGGCCGTGCTTGACGGGTTCCGAGCCGGTTCGGCCGGCACACCGCTGCACCTTCGCGCCCTGCTCACCGCGATGCGCCATCAGGCCCGTTCGCTGGAGATCGCGCAGCTCGCGGTCCGGTGGCGCGATGCCGGCGTGGTCGGGTTCGACATCGCGGGCGCCGAGGCGGGTAATCCGCCCACCCGTCACCTGGATGCCTTCCAATACATCCAGCGGGCGAACGGCCACTTCACGATCCATGCGGGCGAGGCGTTCGGCCTGCCGTCGATCTGGGAGGCCGTGCAGTGGTGCAACGCCGATCGGCTGGGGCACGCAGTGCGCATCGTCGATGACATCACGGTCGATCCGGACGGTAAGGCGATCCTCGGTGATCTCGCGAACTACGTGCGCGACGTCCGGGTGCCGCTGGAGATGTGTCCCTCGTCGAACGTGCACACCGGAGCCGCGCCAAGCATCGAGCGGCACCCCATCGGGCTGCTTCGCCGGCTGCAGTTCCGGGTCACGGTCAACACGGACAACAGGCTGATGAGCGGCGTGTCGCTGTCGAGTGAGTTCGCGACCCTCGTGGACGTCAACGGCTACGGCTGGTCCGACATCCGCTGGCTTACCCTCAACGCGATGAAGTCCGCCTTCCTGCCCTTCGACCGGCGGCTCGATTTCATCAACGACGTCATCAAGCCGGGCTATGCGGAGCTCGTCTCCGCGGAGTCAGCCTGATGAGCGGTGGTCCGCTGAGCGGTGGTCCGCTGAGCGGCGGTCCGCCGGGCGCTGAACCCGATCTGCTCGGTAGCGGGATCTCCGGGTCCGGGACGTCCGGGCCGGTGAGGCCCGCCTCGGATGTCCCGGTGAGGCCCGCCTCGGATGTCGTGGTGGGAGCCGATGGTTGCCCGCGATGCCCGTGGGGTCTGTCCACGCCGGAGTACGTCGCCTACCACGACTACGAGTGGGGGCGTCCGGTCAGGGACACGGTCGGTCTGTTCGAGCGGCTGACCCTGGAGGCGTTCCAGTCCGGCCTGTCGTGGTTGACGATCCTGCGCAAGCGGTCGGCGTTCCGGGCGGCGTTCGCCGGATTCGACCCGGCAGCCGTGGCCGCGTTCGGTTCCGCGGATGTCGACCGGTTGCTCGCCGACGCCGGCATCGTCCGAAACCGTCGCAAGATCGAGGCGACGATCGTCAACGCCCGCGCCGTCCTTACGCTCGACCATCCTCTGGAGGAGCTGATCTGGTCGTTCCAGCCGGAGCCGACGGGGCGGGCGGCGCCGGCCACCCTCGCCGACGTGCCGGCGAAGACCCCCGAGTCGGTGGCGCTCGCCAAGGGGCTGCGCGCGGCCGGGTTCGTCTTCGTCGGTCCGACCACCGCCTATGCTCTGATGCAGGCCTGCGGGCTCGTTGATGATCATCTGTCTGGCTGCTGGGTGGCGGGGGGCGTGGGCTAGCCGTCAGATCTCGGCTGTGGCCGTCGGCGGCGGTTCAGTCCGTGGCCGTGAACCGGCCGGATGGGCTGGGTGGAGCTCCGGCGGATCATCCGGGGAAGCCGGTCACCTGGGAAAGCCGGCGAGCACATCCGCGGAGGCGGACAGCCCGAGCCGGGTCGCGCCGGCCTCGATCATCTCGATCGCCTTCTCGGTGGTGCGGATGCCGCCCGAGGCTTTGATGCCGAGCCGGCCACCCACGGCCGCCGTCATCGCCCGCACTGCGCGCACGCTGGCCCCGCCGGCCGGGTGGAAACCGGTGGAGGTCTTGACGAACTCGGCGCCGCCGGCCTCCGCTGCCCGGCAGGCGGCGCCGATGCTCTCGTCCGGCAGCAGGGCCGTCTCCAGGATGACCTTGAGCACGACGTCCGGCGGCACCGACAGCCGGACCTCGGTGATTTCGGTCTCGATCGCTCGCCAGTTCTCGTCCATCGCGTTGGCGATGTCGATGACCATGTCGATCTCCGTGGCGCCGTCCGCGACCGCCCGCCGCGCCTCCTCGGCCTTGATGACGGTCAGGTGCGTGCCGTGCGGAAAGCCGATGACAGAGGCGACGCCGAAGGCCGGCCTGACCTCACCGCGGTCCCGTCGGGTACTCGCGGCGGCCAGGTAGACATGGGTCGGCGCCACACAGACAGCACCGACACCCAGCTTGGCAGCCTCCCCGCACAGCGCGAGTATCTCCTCGCCGGTGGCGGACGGCTGTAGCAGTGTGTGGTCGACCATCCGGGCCACCTCGGCGCGCCGCAGGGTGGGGCGAGCGCCGGCGGCCGGTCGGGAGGGGGACTTCTCGGGTTCCTCGCCGGGACGGTCCGATCCTGCCGGAGCCGTTGTCATACGTTGCATCATTGCCGATCGCCCGGCTTCGCGTACGAGGAGTCCTTCCGTGCAGCTGCACATCGTCGACCATCCCCTCGCGGCCTCGTCGCTGACCGTCCTGCGGGACGAGCGCACGCCCCGGTCCCGGTTCCGGCCCGTCCTGTACGACCTGGCGATGATGCTCGTGTACGAGGCGACCCGTACGCTGCCGACGATGCCGGTCGCCGTCACGACTCCGCTGGCCACGACCTCCGGGGTGCGGCTGGCCGCGGAGCCGGTCGTCGTCCCGGTGCTGCGGGCCGGGCTCGGCATGCTGCCGGCGGCGCTCAACCTGCTTCCCGACGCCCACACCGCGTTCATCGGGCTCTCCCGCGACGAGACGACCTTCGAACCCACGGTCTACCTGGAGGCGGTGCCCAGCGATCTGGCCGGCCGCCCGGTGCTGCTGCTCGACCCGATGCTCGCCACCGGCGGTTCGGCCCTGCACTGTCTGCGGCTGCTCGCCGACCGCGGGGCGCGGGGCGTCACCGTGGTCTCCGTGGTGGCAGCACCGGAGGGCCTTGCGGCGCTGGAATCCGGTGGCCCTGCGGTCGGCACGGCGGACCTGACCGTTGTGACCGCCGTGGTCGACGAGAGATTGAACGAGACGGCCTATATTGTGCCCGGGCTCGGCGACGCGGGTGATCGGATCTTCGGCGAGATGTGATCTCCGTCGCGTCCGTCGAGCAGATTGCCCGCGGCCGTATGCAGGTGGAGCAGGCGTGCCGCGGCCTGGTCCCGAGCCGCGGGCACCGCGTCAACGGCATGCCCCGGCACCGGCTCCACGGTCTCGAGGTACACCTTCAGTTTGGGTTCGGTCCCGCTCGGGCGGAAGATCACCCGGTCCTCGTCGAGGAACAGCATGAGCACGTCGGCGGGTGGCAGAACCGGATGCGCCGCGTCGGCGCGGTCCACGGGGCGTGCGGGTCGAGGGGGAATGCCTCCCGCCGGTGCGTCCCCGTCCCGCGGACCGGCCAGCAGGTCACGGACCGCGGTGACGGGACGCCCGGCGAGGCTGGTCGGCGGCTGGGCCCGCAGGCGGTGCATCGTCTCGTCGATCTGGGTGACGTCGTCGAAGCGCGCCGAGCGTTGCCCCGTGAGATGGACACCGAGTCGTGCGGACAACTCGTCGAGCAGGTCTGGCAAGGTCCGGCCTCGTTGCTTCGCCCGCGCGGCGACCAGGGCGATGGCGAGGGCGGCGGTGATGCCGTCCTTGTCGCGGACCAGCTCCGGGGCGACGGCGTAGCCGAGTGCCTCCTCGTAGCCGAAGACCAGCCGCGCGTCCGCACGCATGATCCACTTGAATCCGGTCAGCGTCTCGGCGTAAGGAACGCCGACCTCGGCGGCCAGCGCACGCAGACCGGAGGAGCTGACGATGGTGGTCGCCACCGGACCGGGGCAGGAGTGCAGGACATGATCGGCGAGAAGCAGACCGACCTCGTCGCCGCTGAGTACCCGCCCTCCGACGGCGACGGCGCACCGGTCGGCGTCGGGATCGTTGGCGAGTACCAGATCGGCGTCGATGCGCTCGCCGAGCGCCAGAACCCGGTCCATCGCCCCCGCCTCCTCGGGGTTCGGCCACTGGACTGTCGGAAACTCCGGATCGGGTTCGGCCTGCTCGTGGACGACCCTGGGTGCGGCGAGACCCGCGGCGGTGAACACGGCGCCGAGAACGCCTGCGCCGACACCGTGCAACGGGGTGTACGCAACGGTCAGGGCCGTCGGGTCTGTGGTCACGTCTGTGCGTAGGTCGGTGGCTGTGGCTGTGGCTGTGGCTGTGGCGGTGGCGGTGGCTGTGGCTGTGGCGGTGGCGGTGGCGGTGGCTGCCCGGCCGGCCGTGGCCGCCGCGTGTATGTAGTCGTCGACGACATCCGCATCGAGCCTCCGCCAGGTCTCGGCGAGTGGGATCGCCCGGGCGGGGCCGGCAGCCGCGATCATTCCTTCGATCTCACGGTCCGCCGGAGCCACGAGCTGCGCTCCCCTCGCGGCGTCAGAGGAAGCATCACCCAGGTAGACCTTGTAGCCGTTGTCGGTGGCCGGATTGTGGCTGGCCGTGACCATCACGCCGGCGTCCGCGCCCAGCCTGCGCACGGCGAAGGCCAGCACCGGAGTGGGTAGCGGCCCGGGGAGTACCAGCGCCCGCAATCCGGCACCGGCGAACACCCGGGCGCTGTCGAGGGCGAACGCCTCGCTGCGATGCCGGGCGTCGTAGCCGACGACGACGGTCGCCGTCGAGGAATTCGGGGCCGCGGCCGAGCCCGGTGCGGCGTTCATGGAGCTCCCGGCCGTGGCCGGATCCGGCTTCGGTGCCGCCGGTGCTGGTGGTGCCGGTGCTGGTGGTGCCCTGCTCGTGAGCCAGGTGGCGAGTCCGGCGGCGGCGCGGCGCACCACGGCAGTGTTCATGCCGGCTGGACCGGCGCGCAGTGGCCCGCGCAACCCGGCTGTGCCGAACCGCAGCGGTCCGTGGAAACGTGTGGTCAGTTCCGCGAGCAGCGTGGCATCGTGACCCGCGCCGTCGCGCAGCCGGGCCAGTTCGGCCCGGTCGGCGGGATCCGGATCATCGTTCAGCCAGGCCTCGACCTGCTCGGCGAGCGGGCTGGGCAGGGACGTCGGGCTGGGCAGGGACGTCGGGCTGGGCAGGGACGTCGGGCCGGGTCGGGACGCGGACGGCATCGCGATTCCGCCGCGGTCCTACAGCCGGGTGACGATGTCGGCGAGCAGGATACCCAGGCGTTCCGCGGCGGCGGCTCCCGCGGTCAGCACCTCGAGATGATCCAGCGGCTTGCCGCTCATCCCCGCCGCGAGGTTGGTGACCAGGGACAGGGCCAGCACCTCCGCTCCGGCGGCCCGCGCCGCGATCGTCTCGTGCACGGTCGACATGCCGACCAGGTCGGCTCCCAGGAGCCGCAGCATGCGGATCTCCGCGGGTGTCTCGAAGTGCGGACCGGGCAGTCCCGCATACACCCCTTCGGTCAGGGTGGGATCGACCTCGCGGGCAAGCGTCCGTAGCCGGGGGGAATAGGCGTCGGTCAGGTCGGTGAACGCCGGGCCGACCAGGGGCGAGCGGCCGGTCAGGTTCAGATGGTCAGCGACGAGGACGGGCTGGCCGACGTACATGTCCGCGCGCAGACCGCCGGCGGCGTTCGTCAGTATGACGGTCGACGCGCCGGCCGCACAGGCCAGGCGGACCGCGTGGACCACCCGGGACAGGTCATGGCCCTCGTACGGATGCACGCGACCCAGATAGATCAACAGGCGACGGTCGCCGAGCTGGACGGAGCGTGCGGTCGGCTTGTGCCCGGGAACGTCGGTGTTGGAGGGGAAGCCGCCGAGTTGGGTAAACGTGACCTCGGTGACGTCGGTCGCCTGCCGGGACAGTACATCGGCGGCCGGGGGCCAGCCCGATCCCAGCACAATCGCGATGTCGTGCCGGTCGGCTCCGGTCAGCTCGGCCAGGGTGGCGGCCGAGGCCGCCGCATTCGGTTCGTCCGCCTGTGCCCTCACCCGGCGACTGTACGGGGTGTGTGGAGGACACTGACGCCCGTGCCCCTGATACCGTCCCACCGTCGTCTCCCGGCAGTGCCCCTGGAGTCCGGCGAGTTCACCGAGGTCGTGCTGCGCGGTCGGCTCACCGACCCGAGCGGACCCGGACGGTTCACGGCGAAGGTCGAATCCTTCGTCGGACACCGGTTCGGGGCCTCGCGCTGGATCGTGCTGACCGATCGGCGGCTGCTGGTCCTCGCCCCCTTCCCGCGGGAGGGCGACTGGTTCGACGTCGTCTTCGACCGTCGTGAGGTGACGGCGTCCCGAGGCGTCAAGCACGGAGATGTGATCACCGTCGAGCTCACCACTCCCCGCGGCCGTCAGGTTCTGCGCATCCCGGCCCGGCTACGCGGGGAGGCGAGCCGTTTCATCCGCGCGCTGCGCTAACAGTGAACGATCTCGCCGTGCGGCCTGTGCGGCCTGTGTGGCCCGTGCGGCCGCCGGGAGCGGCGGTCTCGCGGTTACCGGCCGATAGGGTCAGGACTGGATCCCGCGACGGGCGCGGTGACATCGCCACACATCTGGCGAGAAAAGTACCCGGCGGGCCGGACCAGACTGCGATGGGAACAACGGATCGATGACTACGACCCAGTCGACCACCGGCGAGCTACCGATCCCGGTGGCGGGGGCCGCCACCTCGGGCGGGCGGCAGCGCACGGCCATGCGCACACATATGTGCGGTGATCTGCGATCGGATCACGTTGACCAGACCGTGACGGTGTGTGGCTGGGTGGCGCATCGCCGTCAGCATGGCCAGTCGCTGACCTTCGTCGACCTGCGTGACCATTCCGGGATCATTCAGGCGGTCGTCGACGGCTCGGTCGACGTCCGGACCGAGTACGTATTGCGGATCACCGGTACCGTCGCCGTCCGCCCGGAGGGGACCGCGAACCCCGCCCTGGCCACGGGCGAGGTCGAACTACGCGACTGCGAGGTGCAGGTGCTCTCGGTCGCGACACCGCCGCCGTTCCCGCTGGACGATCGAGCCGACTCCGTCGATGAGGCCACTCGTCTCGCCTACCGCTATCTCGATCTGCGCCGTGACCGGATGCAGCGCAACCTGCGGATCCGCTCGGCGGTTCTTGCGGCGATGCGCTCGGCGCTTGCCCCGCTGGACTTCGTCGAGGTCGAGACGCCGCTGCTGATGCCCTCGACCCCGGAGGGAGCACGGGAGTTCATCGTTCCGTCGCGCCAGTTCCCAGGCAGTTTTTACGCCCTCCCGCAGTCACCCCAGCTTTTCAAGCAGCTGCTCATGGTGGGTGGGACGGATCGCTATTTCCAGTTCGCCCGGTGCCTGCGCGACGAGGACCTACGGGCCGACCGGCAGTACGAGTTCACCCAGCTCGACCTCGAGATGAGCTTCGTGGACCAGGACGACGTGCTCGACGTGACGTCGGCGGCGGTTTTGGCCGCGGCCCGGGCGGTGACCGGCGGCCCCGTGCCGCCGATCGAGCGGATGTCCTGGCACGAGGCGATGAACCGCTTCGGGGTCGACAAGCCGGACCTGCGGTTCGGCATGGAACTCGTAGAGCTGACCGCGGTCTTCGCGGGTAGCGGTTTCAAGGCGTTCGCCGGGGCCGAGGCCGTCAAGGGAATCCGCGTACCCGGCGGATCGGCCTCGCACAACCGGCGCAAGCTCGACGATCTCACCGCGCGGGCGAAGGGACTGGGCGCGAAGGGCCTGGTCTGGATGCGGGTCGGTCCCGGCGGTGAACTGGAGTCCCCGGTGGCGAAGTTTCTCTCCGCCGAGGAACTCGCCGGCATCGTCGCGGCAACCGCGGCGGTGGCGGGAGACCTTCTTCTCCTGGTCGCCGACGAGTGGGCGACCACCTGCGAGGTACTCGGCCAGCTTCGCAACGATCTGGGCCGCCCACCGGCCGGCGAAGGTCCGTTGCGGTTCGTGTGGGTCGTCGACTTCCCGCTGTTCGTCGGGGTGGACCCTGGCACCGGACGGCCGAAGCCGGGGCATCACCCCTTCACCCGTCCGCACCCCGACGATGTGGACAAGCTGGAGACCGATCCGCTCGCGGTGCGTAGCCGGGCGTACGATCTGGTGCTCAACGGCTGGGAACTCGGATCCGGTTCGATCCGGATCCATGAGAGCGGTCTCCAGCAGCGCATCTTCGGGATCCTCGGAATCTCGCCGGCGGAGGCGAAGGCTCGATTCGGCTTCTTCCTCACCCCTTTTGGCTACGGGGCACCACCGCACGGCGGATTCGCGGTGGGGATCGACCGGTTGGTGGCGATCCTCGCCGGTGAGGAGAACATCCGGGAGGTCATCGCCTTTCCCAAGACCCAGTCGGGACTCGACCCGTTGACGGGCGCCCCGACGCCCGTGACCGATCGTCAGCTGCGTGAGCTGGGGGTGCGGGTGGTCACGGCACCGGCACCGGCACCGGCACCGGGACAGGGGCAGGGCCCGGTAGCCGTCTGAGTGCGTCGGGCCTGGCCGATGAGCGGTGCGGTGGTCGGGGCCGGGCATTGCCGCGACCAGGCCTTTGGCCAGCTTCCCCGGTGGGGTGGTGGGGTAGGAACGGGCCGAATGGGGTAGTCACCTTCTGCTGCCCGTGAGCCGAGCCGGTGGGTGACGGCTGTCTGGTGCTGTTACCGACCCCGAGCTGTTACCGACCCCGAGACCCGACCCCAGGAGGCCAGGTGCAGATCCCTTTCTCGTCGTCGTCGAGCACCAGTCTCGGCATCGAATGGGAGCTGCAGCTCGTCGACCAGCAATCGCGCGAACTTCGCGGCGAGGCCAGCGGGATTCTTCACGAGCTGCGGGCGAAGGTCGGGGAGTGCGAGGCGGCCAAGGCCAAGCACGAGCTGTTCGAGTCGACCATCGAGGTCATCACCGGGGTCTGCGACTCGGTGGAGGAAGCGACCGCGGACCTGTCTGGAACCGTCTCGCTGCTGCGCGATCTGGCGGAACGGCGCGGGATCGGGCTGATGTGCAGCGGCACGCACCCAGCCAGTGACTATATGGGACAGCGCATCACCGAGGATCATCGCTATTTCCGGTTGGTCAGCCAGATGCAGTGGTTGGCCCGGCGGCTGCTCATCTTCGGCGTCCACGTACATGTCGGAGTGCGGTCTGCGGACAAGGCCATGCCGATCGTGAACGCTCTGATGGCCTATGTCCCACATTTTCTCGCCTTGTCGGCGTCGTCGCCCTACTGGCTGGGCGGAGACACCGGGCTGGCCTCATCGCGATCACAGGTCTTCGCGAGCCTGCCCACCGCGGGGCTGCCGTACCCGTTGGAGGACTGGCCGGGTTTCGAGTCGTTCATGGAGACACTGATTGTCTCCGGCACCATCGAGACGATCCGCGAGGTCTGGTGGGACATCCGTCCACATCCCAACTTCGGCACCGTGGAACTGCGGGTCTGCGATGGTCTGCCGTCCCTGATGGAGGTGGGGGCGGTTGCGGCTCTCGCGCAGTGCCTGGTTGACCGCATGAACACCCAGATCGATCGTGGGTATCGTCTCCCGACCCCGCAACGATGGCTCGTGCAGGAGAACAAGTGGCGGGCGGCCCGGTACGGTCTGGACGCGCAGATCATCGTCGATGGTCGGGGCGGTATCCGGCCGGTCCGGGATGACATCACCGATCTCGTGGAGGATCTGCTTCCGGTCGCCCACCGTCTCGGTTGTTCATCCGAGCTCTCCGACACGCTGACCATCCTGCGGACGGGCGCGAGCTATATCCGGCAGCGGGACGCCGCCCGGCGGGCCGGTGGAGATCTCACCCGGGTCGTCGATACCCTTCTCGAAGAGATGAACACCGGCCGTCCGGTAGTCGACGGCTAGACACGCCGGCGAATACCCCGAACCGCCTGCGTTCAGGGCCCGCGTGGCGTGTGCAGGGAGGAGCCCGGCCGGCAGATGAAGGTTGACGAGACCGCGGCGGTCGCCGGGTGGGTGGCCGCGCACGAATCCGAGCTGATCGCGTTGCGTCGCGATCTCCACGCTCACCCGGAGCTCGGCCGGCAGGAGCACCGCACCGCCGAGCAGGTCGAGGCGCGGCTTCGGGCCGCGGGACTGTCGCCGCAGCGCCTGCCGGACCTTCCTGGCCTGTGGTGTGACATCGGTGCCGGCGTCGATCATGATCCAGGCGCTCCCGTGATCATGCTGCGGGCCGACATGGACGCTCTTCCGCTCTCGGATATCAAGGACGTGCCGTACCGCTCCACCGTTCCGGGTGTGGCTCACGCCTGCGGACATGACGTACACACGACCGTGGCGCTCGGCGCCGGACTCGCGCTTGCCGAGGTCGCACGCGTGTCCACGCTGCCCGGGACCGTGCGCCTGGTGTTCCAGCCCGCGGAGGAGCTCATGCCGGGCGGCGCGTTGGACATCATCGACGCGGGCGTGCTGAAGCCGGTGACCACGGCGATCGCGCTGCACTGCGATCCGGCGCTCGACCTGGGCATGATCGGTCTGCGGACGGGTCCGATCACCTCTGCCGCCGATGCCGTCGAAATCACGCTGGCCGGGCCCGGCGGTCACACCTCCCGGCCACAGAACACAGTCGACCTGGTGTACGCGCTCGTCCGCCTTGCGGCCGATCTCCCTGCCGCGTTGGGGCGACTGGTCGATCCCAGGTCGGCGCTCTCCCTGGTCTGGGGTCAGGTGCAGGCGGGAACCGTTGCCAACGCCATCCCTCGTACCGGTCAGCTTCGAGGCACGGTCCGCACCCTGTCCCGGGAGACCTGGGAGAGCGTGCCGGCGCTGGTCACTCAGGTTGCCGAGCAGCTCGTCGCACCGTACGGAGCACAGATCGTGGTCGACTACCGCCGTGGCGTGCCGCCCGTGGTGAACAGCGTGGATGTCGTCGAGGTCCTTCGGACCGTCGTCGACCGCGTGTTTGGTCATGGGGCCTCCACCATGGTGGCGCAATCGCTTGGTGGCGAGGACTTCGGTTGGTATCTGAACCACGTGCCGGGGGCCTTGGCCCGATTGGGCACTCGGACACCCGGCGGCCACACCTACGACCTTCACCAGGGCAGCTTCGACGTGGACGAGAGGGCGATCGGTGTGGGCGTGAAGCTGCTTGCCGGCGCGGCTCTCGATCTGCTGACCCATACGCCCCCGGCGCCGTGACGCTACGTCCGCCTCTGTCCGGATCCGCGGCCGCGCCTCATGGTGTGATGCGTCACGCTGCCGTGATGCGTCACGCTGCCGTGATGCGTCACGCTGCCGTGATGCGTCATGCGGTCGGTCGCGAACGGAGTTCGGCCACGTAATCGGCGGGTGCCCCGGCCTTCTCCGCGGAATCGGCGATCATCTCGAGGTACCGGCGCGACGGGAGTCCTCCCTCGTAGGCGTCGAGAACATAGGTCCAGGCGAGGGCCTCCCCATCAAGGGTGGAGACCCGCACCCGGATGCGGGTGTACAGGCCGGTGTCCGCGCCCTCCCAGACGTCGAGCCGTTCCAGGTCGTAACGGTCGAGGTCGTACAGAAGGACGTACGCGTGAGCACCCGGAGCCTCGACGATGGTCGGCAAGGCTCCATCCCAACCGACGTTTTCACCGCCGAACGTGAGACGCCAGCCATTGATCCATCCAGTGCCGGTCACGGGCGAGTGCGGGGCCCGCTCCTTCATCTGCGCCGGGTCGAGGTTGCCGGCGTAAGCCGCGTACAAGGTCATTGTGATCTCTCGGAGGGTTACGGTGCGTGATTGTAACTGTAATTTCCGCTCATGAAAGGAGGAAGATGGCCCTACCTGACATCGCCGATGTCGGACTCCGTCTGCGATCCTACGGAGCCTCCCGCACCGGCAGGAGAGCGGCCGCGGCGGCGGGGCAAGATGATAAGGAAGCGATACCGGATCGGGAGGGCACGTGACTCGCATCGTCATTCTTGGTGGAGGGCCCGGAGGCTACGAGGCGGCTCTCGTCGGCGCCTCACTCGGCGCGACGGTCACCGTCATCGACTCGGAGGGGGTCGGTGGTGCCTGTGTGCTCACCGACTGCGTTCCCTCCAAAACCTTGATCGCAACTTCGGAGACCATGACGAACCTCGCTCTAGCTCCCGGCCTGGGTGTCCGCCCGCATAGTCTTGGCTCTGGGCCGGAACCGGCGTTGCCCCCCGTGGCCTGGGGGATCAGTACCGGCACGGACTCGGGCACCCGGCCGCTCACGCCCCCGGAGGTCGTCAATGTGGATGCGGAGCAGGTGTACGAACGGGTCCGTGATCTAGCCAAGGCCCAGTCCCTGGACATCGAGCGCCGGCTCGAGCGCGAGAAGGTCGATGTCGTGCACGCCTCTGGGCGCCTCGTCGGGCCGCACGCAGTCGAGACCAGCACCGGTGAAACCTTCGTCGGTGATGTGATTTTGATCGCGACCGGCGCCTCACCACGCGACCTCCCCACGGCCCGGCCAGATGGTGAGCGGATTCTCACCTGGCGCCACCTCTACGACCTCAAGGAGATACCCGAACATCTGGTCGTCGTCGGTTCCGGCGTCACCGGAGCCGAGTTCGCCAGCGCGTATCGGGCGCTTGGCGCCGAGGTCACGCTGGTTTCCTCGCGCGAACGCGTGCTGCCGGGGGAGGACCCGGATGCCGCCCGGGTCATCGAGGATGTGTTCGTGCGGCGTGGGATCGAGGTGCTCAACCGATCGAGGGCGGCGTCGGTACGGCGCATCGGGGACGGTGTGATCGTCGAGCTGACCGACGGCCGGACCGTTACGGGAAGCCACGCTCTGATGGCGGTTGGTTCGGTACCACGCACCAAGGGCCTGGGACTGACTGACGTGGGGGTACGGCTTGGGCCTGGTGGGCATGTGAACGTGGACCGGATGTCGCGGACCTCGGTGCCGGGTGTCTACGCGGCCGGTGACTGCACCGGAGTCCTCCCGCTCGCATCGGTCGCCGCGATGCAGGGGCGTATCGCCATGTGGCACGCCCTCGGCGAGGCCGTCACACCCTTGCGGCTCGGGACGGTGTCGTCCAACATCTTCACCGAGCCGGAAATCGCCACCGTCGGAGTCACGCAGGTGATGAAGGACACCGGGGCAGTCGCAGCCGAGGTGACCACAGTTCCACTCTCGCGGAATCCGCGGGCGAAGATGATGGGTATTGAGGACGGCTTCGTGAAACTGTTCTGCCGTCCGGGGAGTGGAAGTGTGCTTGGCGGTGTCATTGTCGCGCCGCGTGCATCCGAACTCATCCTCTCTATCTCGCTCGCGGTCGAACACGGTCTGACCGTCGATCAAATCGCACATACGTTCTCGATCTACCCGTCGCTCTCCGGATCGATCACCGAGGCGGCTCGCGTCCTGCGTACGCGCGACTTCTTCGCGGGATTCGACAACCCAGAGTGAGCAGGGGCCCGGCAGGGCCGCGCGCGGCACCTCCTGCCATCTTGGGCTGCCGTGTTGGGCCGCGGACGGCAGTCGCCGCTGCCGGGCGCTGCCCGCAGACGCAGACGAGTGGCGCGGGCACCGACCCGTCCCGACTCTCATGACGAAGGTCGGCGCGGCGAGTACTGCCGACGCCTGCCTGTGGAGAAGGCTACGAGTTGTCCCCGTCCCCCTCGTCCTCATCGTCGCTCGTGGGGAAAATTGGAGGAAAGCCATGCTGTTCCAGCCGGCGGTTCCGGAAGAACCCGCTGGTGGCGAAGCCGAGCCCGATCCCAGAAATCAGAAGAAACGCGACGACGATGGCTCGGACTTCGAGCTCACCGGGCAGCAGGGCAAAGATCAGCGCGAAGGGCAACATCAGCAGGAAGGGCCGTGTCGCCTGGCGCAGCCTCCAGCCGGGGCCGGTGAGGTCATGCGAGACCCAGTCGTTGTAGGCCGGAGGAAGGGTCCCCCCAAGCAGGTAGTGCACTCGCCCGGTCAGCGGTGGTCGCTGAACGACCGGGCGGGCCACCGCCAGCTTCCGGTCCTGGCCGCTCACCGTCGGGCTGTCGTTACCGTCCATACCTCGCAGCCTATGAAGTCTGCGGTGGAGAGGTGGCAGTCGACGGTGGGCAGGTCGAGCTTCAGTGTGCTCTAGTCTTTGATCTCACAGAGCACGGTGCCGCTGGTGACAACGGCGCCGACGGTCGCAGCCAGTCCGGTGACCGTGCCATCCCGATGCGCGTTGATCGGCTGTTCCATCTTCATCGCTTCCAGAACAATGATCAGATCACCCGCGGAAACGGTGTCGCCGTCGTTGACCGCGACCTTCACGATGGTGCCCTGCATGGGACTGGCCAGGGCGTCGCCCGTGACCCTGGCCGCCGCCGTGCCGCGAGCGCGCCGCTTGGGCGCCGCTCCCCGGGAAGCGGCGACGGGGGCAGAACCGAATCCGGCGGGTAGCACGACTTCGAGGCGTTTGCCGCTCACCTCGACAACCACGGTCTCCCGCGGCTCGGGGGTGGTGTCGGCCTCAGTCCCTCCCGCGAAGGCCGGGATGGTGTTGTCGAACTCGGTTTCGATCCAGCGGTTGTGGATACGGAAAGGCTCTGCGGCGTCCTCCGGGGCGAAGGCGGGATCCCGTACGACCGCGCGGTGGAACGGCAGCGCCGTCGCCATTCCCTCGATGACCATCTCATCGAGGGCACGCCGAGCCCGCTGCAGAGCTTCCTGCCGGGTTGCTCCGGTGATGATGAGCTTTGCGAGCAGGGAGTCGAAGGCGCCGCCGATGACGCTGCCGCTTTCGATGCCGGTATCGAGCCGGACGCCGGGGCCGGCCGGCGCGATCAGCTTGGTGACCGTGCCGGGTGCGGGAAGGAAGTTACGGCCGGGATCCTCACCGTTGATGCGGAATTCGATGGAGTGACCGCGAGGAGCCGGATCGGTGAAGTCGAGTGCCTCACCCTCGGCGATACGGAACTGGGCACGAACCAGGTCCACTCCGGAGACCTCTTCGGTCACCGGATGCTCGACCTGGAGGCGGGTGTTGACTTCAAGGAAGCTGATCATGCCATCGCGGGCGACGAGGAACTCGACGGTCCCGGCCCCGACATAGCCGGCTTTCTTGCAGATCGCCCTCGAGGCGTCGTACAGCGAGTGGAGCTGAGCCTCCGAGAGAAACGGTGCCGGCGCCTCCTCCACGAGCTTCTGGTAACGGCGCTGGAGTGAGCAGTCGCGGGTACCGACCACGACGACGTTGCCGTGCGTATCCGCCAGGATCTGGGTCTCGACGTGGCGCGGCTGGTCCAGATACCGCTCGACGAAGCATTCCCCGCGACCGAACGCCGCGACCGCCTCCCGGACGGCACTGTCAAACAGTTCGGGGAGCTCCTCCGCGGTCCAAGCGACCTTCAGTCCGCGCCCTCCGCCACCAAAAGCGGCCTTGATGGCAACCGGAAGGCCGTACTGCCCGGCGAAGGTGACAACCTCATCGACGCCGGCCACGGGGTCTGCGGTGCCGGGCGCGAGCGGCGCGCCGACCGCTAGTGCAATATGCCGGGCCGCGGTCTTGTCTCCGAGACGGCGGATGGCCTCCGGCGGCGGGCCGATCCAGGTGAGGCCTGCGGAGATCACGGCCTCCGCGAAGTCCGCATTCTCCGAGAGAAAACCGTATCCCGGGTGGACGGCGTCGGCCCCGGAGGACTCGCAGGCATCGAGAATTTTGTCGATGCGCAGGTACGAATCACCAGGGGTCGCGCCTCCCAACGCAAATGCCTCGTCAGCAACGCGTACGTGCAGGGCATTGATATCTGGTTCCGCGTAGACTGCGACGCTGGTGTATCCGGCGTCGCGGCAGGCGCGGGCCACTCGAACCGCGATTTCTCCCCGATTGGCGATGAGGATCTTACGCACGTCGCTCCCGTCCTCGTCCGGCCTGCCTGCGTGTAGGTGAGTCGGGCCGCACATTTTGCTGTCATTGTACCCAGATGTGATGCTGCAGACATCCCGACGTCATGTCTATCGGTTGATCACCAGTCGGCTCGAGTGCGCGCACCCGGCGTCATCCCGGACCTTTGCCACGCCCCCGGTCCGGTGGTGAGACTGCCACGGAGCGCCAGCGTCGGGCTGGCCCAGGACGAACGGCGGGTGGCCGGTGCCGACGAGGGAACGGCGCGAGCCGTCAGGAGCGCCACCACGGCGGCGATCTCCTCCGGCGTCGCCTCACCGCGGATCAGCTGCAGCCGAGGCTGACTCGCCCGCCTGTCATCGTCCTGAACCACGTTTTTCTCCTCGGTACCTCGAGTAGCTGGTGCGTCGTACGTATGCCGTCCGTGGGCCCGCGGCCCGGGAGATCTCCGCCGCGGGCGGATTCCCCTTCCGGCGAGCCGGCGACGGCAGATCCCGCCTATAGCGGGATGTTGCCGTGCTTCTTCGGTGGCAGGGATTCACGCTTGGTACGCAGCAGACGCAGTGCTCGAATGAGCTCGCGCCGCGTTTCCGACGGGCTGATGACCGCGTCGAGATAGCCCCGTTCCGCCGCGATGTAAGGGGTCGCGAAGTGATCGGTGTAGTCTTGGATCAGCTCGGCCCGACGAGTCTCCGGTGACTCGGACCTGGCTAGATCCCGTCGATAGATGATGTTGACGGCACCCCGGGCGCCCATCACCGCGATCTCGGCGGTTGGCCAGGCAAGGTTGATGTCCGCCCGCAGGTGCTTGGACCCCATGACGTCGTAGGCACCGCCGTAGGCCTTCCGAGTGATCACCGTCACTTTCGGTACGGTGGCCTCTGCGTAGGCGTAGATCAGCTTGGCGCCACGGCGAATGATGCCGTTCCACTCCTGGGAGGTGCCGGGAAGGAAGCCGGGGACGTCGACCAGAGTCAGCACCGGGATGTTGAATGCGTCGCAGGTCCGGACGAACCGGGCGGCCTTCTCGCTGGCGTCGATGTCGAGGGTGCCGGCGAACTGCATCGGCTGGTTGGCGACCACCCCGATAGAACGTCCATCCACCCGGCCGAATCCGACGATCATGTTCTGGGCGAACTGAGCGTGGACCTCGAGAAAGTCACCCTCGTCGAGGACCCGCTCGATGATCTGGTGCATGTCGTACGGAGTGTTCGGGGAGTCGGGGATGAACGTGTCGAGATCCGGGTCGATCTCGGCGTCCAGATCGTCCACGGCGTCGTAGCTCGGGGCGTCGTCGAGATTGTTCGACGGAAGGAACGACAGCAGCGCACGGGCGAGTTCGAGGCACTCCGTCTCGTCGGCCGACTGGAAGTGCGCGACACCGCTGCGGGAGTTGTGGGTGTGTGCGCCACCCAGTTCCTCCATGCCCACGTCCTCGCCGGTGACCTCCTTGATCACGTCGGGGCCGGTGATGAACATGTGGCTGGTCTGGTCGACCATCAGGGTAAAGTCGGTGATCGCCGGGGAGTACACGGCGCCACCGGCGCATGGCCCCATGATCAGTGAGAGCTGTGGGACGACGCCGGAGGCCATCACGTTGCGGTAGAAGATTTCGCCGTACAGACCGAGGGAGACGACACCCTCCTGGATACGCGCTCCGCCGGAGTCGTTGATGCCCACGACGGGGCAGCCCGTCTTCAACGCAAGATCCATGATTTTGACGATCTTCTCACCGAAGACCTCACCCAGGCTGCCACCGAAAACGGTGAAGTCCTGGCTGAACACGCAGACCTGCCGGCCGTCGACAGTCCCGTACCCGGTCACCACGCCGTCGCCGTACGGCCGGTTGGCCTGGACGCCGAAGTCGTGCGCGCGATGGCGGGCGAAGGCGTCGGTCTCGACGAACGACCCGGGGTCGAGGAAGGCCTCGACCCGTTCGCGGGCTGTCATCTTGCCCTTGGCATGCTGCGCGTCGACCGCTCGCTGGGACCCGGCGTGGACGGCATCATCGTTCACGCGCCGCAGGTGGGCGAGTCGGCCTGCGGTGGTGTGCGGGTCGGGAGCGGAATCCTCTGCGGACGCGGGAAGAGCCATAACCGGCAGCGTACGACCCCCGTGGGTCCACGCGTGTGATTGATGTGCAGCGGATCTCACCGGATAGGCGAGATTCGTGGGCCTCCGGCGAGTTGACCGTATCCCGGATCAGCTCGCCGATCGTCCGCCGATCGTCCGCCGATCGTCCGCCGATCGTCCGCCGATCGTCCGAGTCGCCGACGGGTGACCGGACGGTCTGGCAGGGTGGACCGGTGCCACCCTCGAAGGAGCCCGCACCCGCGGGACCCTCTCCCGAGCAGCCCGCGTCCGGCAAGCTCCCGTCCGGCAAGCCCTCGCCGGCGTCCCCTCGGGCCCGCCCTGCCGGAGAGGGGCGATTCTCGTCCGTCGGAACACGTGAACCGCTGGACGCCGCACGCCTCGCGGCCCGTGCCGCCGCGGTCGGTCTCGACCTGACGGTGGTAGAGGAGACCGACTCGACCAACGCCGCGCTGGCGCGCATCGCCCGGGGCGAAGACACCGCCCGGGGCGAAGACACCGCCCGCGGCCGGGGACGGGTTCTCGTCGCCGAACGGCAGACGGCGGGTCGTGGTCGGCTCGACCGATCATGGGAGTCTCGCCCTGGTGCCGGGTTGACGGTCTCGCTGCTGCTGCAACCCCGGCTACCGATGTCACTGTTCGGCTGGCTGCCCATGGTGGTCGGAACCTCGCTTCTGGCGACGCTACGCGAGGTGGCGGCGGTTCCCGCAGTCCTGAAATGGCCCAATGACGTTCTCGTTGACGATGCGAAGCTCGCCGGCATCCTGGTCGAGGTCGTCCAGGTCCCACTATCGTCACCCTCGGTGATTATCGGTTTTGGGTTGAATGTCATGGCGGAGCGTGACGAGCTCCCGGAGCGGTCGACAAGCCTGCTGCTCAGCGGCGCGCTTCCGGCGGCTCTGGACCGGACCGAGCTGCTCGGGGTGGTACTCGCGGATCTCGTCGGGGCGATCACTGGCTGGGAGGCCGACCCGCAAGCGGCTCGCGCGGAGTACCTACGGGTGTGCGCGACGATCGGCAGGCGGGTGCGCGTCGAGCTGCCGGACGGTTCGGCGGTGCTCGGGACCGCCACCGACGTTGACCCCGACGGCCGGCTCGTCGTCAACGGGCGACCCTACAGCGCCGCCGACATCGTTCACCTGCGGTGACGAGGGACCCGGCAGTGATCTGTCCGCCCGAGATGCGACGATCGTTGCCGTGGCGTTTCCCGACGATATCCTCACCCAGGACGAAGAGGTTGTCCTTCATGTGCACCCGCACTGGGTCAGCCTGGTAGTCCCGGCGTTCTGGACGGTTGCCGCCCTCCTTTTCGCCGTGCTGGGGGTTTTCTTCGCACCCGGAGGGGTGTTGCAGAAGCCCATCCAGTATCTCGTGCTTCTGGTCGCCTTCGGTGCGATCGGTTACCTGAGTGTGATGCCATGGTTACGTCGGATGACGACCCATTACGTCGTGACGAACCATCGACTGGTGATCCGCGAAGGGGTCGTCACGCGGGTCGGGCGTGACGTCCCGCTCGCCTGGTTGGTTGGCGCGACGGTGCAGCAGAACGTCATCGACCGGCTTCTGGGCTCGGGTGAGCTGATCATTGAGGCGGTGGGGCAGCGGGGCCGGGTCAGCCTGTCGTGTATGCCGCACGCCGAGCGGGTGCAGGAAACCCTCGCCGATCTCTCCGCGCCCTACCAGTCACGGGGCTATCCGGGGGCCTGACGCCGGGACGGCCGGAGGCGGTAAGCACGGCAGATCCGTCACACCGGATCGAACTCCCGCCACCATGCGAGCAATTTGTCGGCCTGCGGGTCCTCCGTGGCGAAGCCGAGACGCTCGTCGTCAACCGTCCAGAACACCGAGAACCGGCCGGGTCTTGCATCGCACAGGAAGGTGCCACGGCGTCGGGAGCCGCGTGCCCAGCGTTCGATGCCGGTCTGTCCCTGATAACAGTCGCCGACGTCGGCGAGGGCTGCGGACCGGCGGGCGATGTCGCGGGTCAGGGCCGAGGCGTCCCGGTAACGCAGGACGAGGATTCGAGCGGGGGCTGGAGCGTCGGTCGCCACCCCGGGGACGCAGCTGAGGGCCGCCTCCACGCCATCGGGTACCGCCTGTCCCTCGCTGGGCGGCGCACTCGTGCACTCGTCGACCGCGAACGGCTTGAGCGAGGACCGCAGCCGGGCCTCGGCGGCGTCGAGCGTCGGGCCCGGCGACGGTCCGACGCCGGGCCCTCCGGAGGCCACGGTGCCTGCGGTGCCCGTCGTGCCGGACGCCGACGGGTGGCGACCGGCGGGGCTGTCGCTCGGATCGTGGGTCACGGCGAGTCCGATGGTGATGCCACTCGCGATCAGAGCCGCGATGATCAGGACGATCGCGGTGAGGGGTCCACGACGCCACCACGAGCCGGTTCCACCGGATGGATCCTCGTCACCGTCGGCCGGATTCCGCGGGAATCCGTCTTCGGAACCGTTCACAGGTATCCGGCCTCCCGAGGAAGGTCAGCTCAATGGCGGAGTGGATCGAACGACTTCCACCATCTGTTGAGGTTACCCGGATCTTGATCATCCGCGGAGAACGCGATTCGATAGTCGTCGTAGGTCCAGAACTCGTAGAAACGCTTCGCGAAGAAGTAGCACAGCCGGGTGCCACCGGTCGACTCGGCCGGCGAGCTCCACTGCTCCGAGCTCTGCTGGCCATCGTCGCAGTTCCCCTCGTCATAGTAGTACGTTTCACGGGCGCCGATCTGCCGGTCCATGGCGGACTGACTCGGGAAGTGGAAGGCGGTGACCTCGATGCCGCTGGAATCCTTGCAGACGAGGGCGGCGTCGGCGTAGGCGCTGTCACGGTGTGCGGGGACGGCGCATCCCGTCATGACGACCGGGTTCAGTAGTGAGCGGAGGATCTCCTGTGGATTGCCGGCCGGCTGTCCACCGCTCCCCGACGCTTCGATGGTCGATGTTCTGGCGACGGATTGTCCGCTCGTCGTGTCGGCGCCGTCCCCGCCGGTGAAGACGACGACTCCGAGCAGGATCACCAGGGTCAGGAGGAGACCGCCGCCCGCGAACAGCAGGCGTCGATCCACGCTGACCTCGTGCCGGGAGGCCGTGCCGCGCTTGGCCATGGGGGCCAGGGGGGCCACGGCGCGCTCGGTGAGCCCGGGTCCGGCCGCGCCGGCGGGGATTCCCGTCGGGTGGACGGGCGGCTCCGGCGGAAGTCCCGGCAACAGCCCCGGTAACGACGAGGGCCGTCTGGAATCCGCAGGCGCGCCGAGCCGCACGGCGGTGGCCGTGTCGACCGAGGGGGCGGACGTGCCGAGGAGATTGACGGGCGCCGACGCTGGAAAGCCGCCGGTCGGGACAGGCGTCCCGCCCGTCAACGGGTGGTCGGCGGGTGATACGGGAAGCGGAGATGCGCCGGATGTGACCGGAGTTCCGCTCACCGAAGGGAATCCGTTCGGCGGGTTGACACCGATTGTCGCTCCGGGAGTTGGCGCCGGATAACCGATGGGCGGTGCGGACGGCTCGGCCTGCGCGTCAACGCCGTTCGTGGACCTGCCCCGGGCCTCGAAGGCTCCGAGGAAGGCCGTGTCACCGTTCGTGCCGAGCCCGGTGCCGGTTTCGGCCGCGAGGGTTCCGGGCTGGTTCGCGAGGGTTCCGGGCTGGTTAGGGTCGCCGCCCTGGATGCCGGGCCGTCCGGTGGGCGGGGTCAGGCGATAGGTGAGGTCGCCGTCGTCCGGCCACGGTGACGATGGGGTGTGATGTGGGGACATCGACACTCCGGAGGACGTCTGAGGTCCCGAAGGCAGGGGGGGGCCGAAGGCCACCGGGGAGTCAGAGCTGCCGGATCTGGTTGGCGAGCCGTAGTAGAGCGGACCGGGCGGGCCGGCCATGCCTGTGGGTGGCCCGGGGGGTCCCGGGGGGCCGGGAGGTCCCTGCGTCCCCGACCGAGCCGGCAGGCCAGGCGGTCCCTGCCCGCCCGGACCAGGCTGGTCCGCCCGGGCGGACCAGGCGGGGGGACCGGTGGGCGGGGCGGAGCCGGGCAGGGCGAGAGATTCGGGTGGCCCGGGGGGAGCGGGAGGCCATGACGGAGTGGAGGGCGCGGGCGGCCCCGGCAGGCCACCCGGACCGGGCAGTCCCCCGAAGCGGGGGGGAACCGTGGGAACCGCGGGAACCGGCGGGCCCGGTGGCAGAACCGGGCCTTGCGGTATGGAACCCGGCGGCGGTCCCGAGCCCAGGGCCGACGGCGGTGGGACCGGATTCGTGTATGGCGGAGGCGACAAGGCATGCCCCGGCTCCACCCCTGGTCCCCGGTGCAGTGGATACAGGATGGTCCGGTCAGGCCCGTCCGGGTCTGCATCGGGGCCGCTCCCTGGCCGCGGCAAGTCCGGCGGTGGCTCGGACACCTGCGACGCTTCGTTGTCGCCTTGGCCGGGGCTGGGCACGGTTCCTCCCGAGATGGGTGACAGGTGCGACCCCAGCGTAGGCCCCTCACCACCCGGATATGGGCGATGTCAGGCTACTGCGTCACAAATACTGCTCTATCACCACCCGCCCGGCCGAAGGCAAGCAGGCAAGATCGAATTCACAGCAAACGGCGCCCCGCCGTGTGGACGTGGCCGCGTCCCGGCGGCGTCCACCGCGACGTCAGGCCTTGGGCACCGGATCGAAATTACTCCACCATTCGTACAGGGCCGCCCCGTCGGGGCCGGTCGCCATGAAGGAGACCAACGTGGAGTTGTAGGACCAGAAGATGAAATGATCACCGTCACGTACGTTGCAGACGGCCGTGCCCTGGGTCGCACCCTCGTGGAAGTTCCAGGTAAAGACCTCGTCGCCGCCCTGCTCGCATTTGCCTCCGGTGGTGGTGACCAGGGACTTGCGCACCTCGACGTCGCTGTTCAGATCACTGGTGGTCGCGTAGGAGTAGGCGGCTACCACCTTCCCATCATCCGAGTTGCAGAACAACGACGCCTTGATGTGGCCGCCCTCGGCTTCGCTGTTGGGCTCGCAGTCCATCATCACGGACGAGTCGAGCTTGGCCAGCAGGGCGTGCTGCGCCGAGGTGAACTGCGCCGAGGGACTCACACTCGGACTCACACTCGGACTCGGACTCGGACTTGGCGAGGGCGATGACGATGGGCTTGTCGAGGTCGGCGAGGCGCTGGGGCTTTCGGACGCGGCCACCGTGCCCGGGTTGTCGGAACCTCCGGAGAGGAGCGCAACCGAAACAACGATCAGGAGGAGTGTCGCCGCCACCGCGGCAGCGATGATGGTGTTACGCCGACGTTGAGAGCCGCCGGGCCGGGGGGGCGCCCCCGGCGGCGGATAGCCTCCGTAACCGTCCGCCGCGGGGTAGCCCTGCTGCTGATAGCCCTGTTGGTAACCCGGCTGATAGTTCTGCTGATATGCCTGTTGCGGATAACTCTCCGTGGGATAGCCGCCGACGGGATAATCCTGGCCGTAGCCCTCGCCGGGTGGGTGGACCGCCGTCGGGGGGTACTGATCGGTGCCGCGGTACGGATTCTGTGCGTACTGGTGCTGGGGGTGCTGGTGCTGTGCGTACGGATTCTGTGCGTACTGGTGCTGGGGGTGCTGGTGCTGGGAGTACTGTGCCGTGGGCGGGTAGCCGCCGGGCTGGTTGACGCCGGGTGCGCTGTCGCCGATCAGGTGGGTCTCGTCTTCGTCGCCGAACGGTGCCGAGCCCGCGGAGTACGGCGAGGCGGAATAGGAACCACCAGCGTTGCCGTCAACCCCTTGGGTCTGGGCGTCCGGGTCCTGGGGGCCTGGGCCCGGTGACTGCATGACGTCCTCCTGCGCTGCGCGAAGAGCGGCCCCTGCCCGCACTCGTGATCTTGCTGATCCCGCCGTGGTGCCGGGCGGTTCTCGCAACCGTCCATCTGTGTTAGAGCGGGACGGATCGCCCCGTTCGGCCCAGGTCGGGCTCGATGCTCGATGTTAGGAGCTTTGTGTTCGGAGGGGGATCCCGGGTCGTCTTGGAGACAAGGTGTCGGATCAGGCCGCGTAACGGATCACGATGTCGTCGACGATCATCTCCAGGAACGTCTGATCGACCGGGTCTCCGGTCAGCAGCACCCGTTGGAGGATGACGGCGGTTCCGAGTTCTATGAGTACCGTGCGGTCGACGTCCGGGCGGACCTCGCCGCGGGCGATCCCGCGTTCGATGATGGCTTCCGAGCTCGCCTGGCGTTGCATCCAGAGGCCGCGGCGCAGGGCGTCGCGCAGACCGGGATTGCGCGGCATCTCCGAGATCAGTTCCGCGAGGATCCGTCCCCGATCGCCGCGGATCGCGTCATGGAACGAGGTCAGGAACTCAAGGATGTCCAGGCGGAGGGAGCCGTTGTCGGGTGCCGGCATCCGCTGCTCGGTGAAGGCGTTGACCGCGTCCATCACCAGGGCGAGCTTTGACGGCCAGCGCCGGTAGATGGTGGCCTTGCCGGCTCGCGCCCGGGTGGCCACCCGGTCCATCGTCACACCGTCGTATCCGACCTCGGCCAGAAGGTCCAGGGTGGCGGTGCGGATCGCCTGGTCCCGGCTCTCGTCGCGAGGTCGGCCGCCGGGGTGCGACGACGCGAGCGAGAACGGGGTCACGACACACCCTCCAGGTTGCTGCGGACTGGACGGCGCTCCACGCGGCGTTCCCGGTAGCCGATGTGTCTCGCTGGATGGAGGGCTGTGGGCGCGCGGCGCCAGCCTGGCCCGCCGAGCGTAGCCCACCGGCGAAGGTTCGGGAACCGTTCGGTATCGGAACTGGGTTGTTCCCGACTTGTCCGCCGGGGACGGTGAGAGGGCGGAACGTCCTGTTCCGCTGTCGTGCCGTGTCGGCGGGCGTGTTGGGCGTCCGGGGTGGCGGCGATGCGCGGTGCGCCTGAAACGGCCGGTCCGGTGCCGGAGCAGGTGGCGGAATGCGCGCCGGGCCGGGGTGTCGGGCCGGTGGCCGCTGGTGCGGTCAGATCCGGCCCGCATGCTCCGGGATGTGCCGACGACCGTCCTGACGGGCTCCGCAGCTCGTGGCGGCCTTGGGGTGGTCCGGGTGGAGGAAGACCCACTTCTTGTAGGCCCAGAACCGGAATACGGTGCCCAGCCCGGTGCCGATGATGTTACCGAACAGGTTGAACGCAAGTACGCCCTTGAGATCGAGTACATAGCGTGCGAACCCGAGGCAGCCGAGCGCGATCAGCAACCCGACCGTATTCAGGATCACGAAGAGTGTGTACTCGCGACGTAGACCGGTTCGGGCGCGATGGTTGAACGACCATTGCCGGTTCCCGATGTAGGAAAAGGTGGCGGCGACCACCGTGGAGACGGTCTTCGCGCTGAGCGGACCCATTCCGAGAAGCGTGTGGCACAGGTTGGAGACGAGAAAGTCGATGGCGTAACACGCACCGCCGACCAGCCCGAACTTGCCCATCTCGTGGACGAGTACCTGCACCGGTGAGCGGGTCTGTCGGTGTCTCACCACGGGCGACCCCGATCGATATTTACCACCCAGAGAGAGTACCGGCTGCTCCCGGCCGCCCACCGTGCCACCCCCGTCGACGGTGGCGTGGTGGACATCCGCGGCGAGGCCGGCTCACCGGACATGATGCCGGACGTAGCGGTGAACGCGCCGGCGCGTGGTGGAGTCACCGGGTAGCTGTTCCCATCTCTACGCTAGGTGATGCCACCAATCCGGTGCGGCGGGCAACGTGAGTGGCACAACTTCGGCAAAAACTCGGGAACGTTGGCGAAGCTGGGCCCATGGACGGCATCCTGGCAGTTGGGAGAGTGGGGACCATTGATCGGAAGGACGCATCATCATGATCCGCTCGAGTCGTTGGCCGAGCCGTTGATGCCGACGTCAAGGACCGATGACCACGTGGACACCGATGACCACACCGCTGTCGACCCCGTTGCCGATGTCCATGCAGACGATGTCCATGCGGACACCGTGCGCCCCGCGGATACGGTGAGCCCGGTGAGCGGCGCTGCCACGGCGACCGAACTCCTGCTGAGCTACGCTGCAGGTCACCCCGCCCGGCGGCGGGAGGCCGGGCTACCTGCCCTGCCCGGCGCGCGGCCGCGCCTGGGCGTCGCGGTGGTTGCGTGTATGGACGTGCGGATCCAGGTGGAGGCCTTGCTCGGTCTTGTCGAAGGTGACGCCCACATCCTGCGCAACGCCGGTGGTGTCATCACCCCGGATGTGGTCCGCTCGCTCGCCGTGAGCCAGCACGTGCTGGGAACGACGGAGATCATTCTTTTGCATCACACCGGGTGTGGTCTCGAAAGGATCACCGACGACGGGTTCCGGGACCAGTTGGAGTGCAAGACGGGCGTTCGTCCCGAATGGGCCGTGTATTCCTTTCCCGATGTCGAGGAGGACGTGCGCAAGTCCGTCAGGGTGCTGCGTTCGTCGCCGTTCCTGCAGTCCACCACCTCGGTACGCGGGTTCGTCTACCAGGTGGAGACCGGGGCACTGGTCGAGGTTCTGCCGTAGAGCGGTCCACGGCGGCGTGGGGATAGGCCGCATTGTCGGATCGTCGTCGGACCAAGCTTGCTCGGTCCGGTCGGTGGGTCACGCGAGTGGCCGTCCGAGCGCGTGGTAGATCCAGCCGGCATCCCGCCAGACCGCGGGATCCAGGACGTGCCGTCCGTCGATGACGATGGGTCTGCTGACGTGCGGCCGTAGGGCGGCCGGGTCGATCTCGCGGAACTCACTCCATTCCGTCAGGACCAGGACGATCTCCGCGCCTGCCACGGCCCGTATCACCGAGTCGGTGTAGTGCAGGTACGGATAGTGAATGCGGGCGTTCGGGATCGCCGCGGGGTCGTAGACGGACACGTGGCCGCCGGCGCGGTGCAGCGCGGTGGCCACGTCGAGGGCGGGCGAGTCGCGGATGTCATCGGAATTCGGTTTGAAGGCGGCACCGAGGACCGCCACCATCCGGCCCGTCGGCGAGCCCCCCAGCGCCTTGGTGGCCAGCGCCACCGTCCGCGTCCGGGCCCGCGTGTTGACGGCGTCGACCTCGGTGAGGAAGGCCAGCGCGGAGCCGACTCCCAGCTCGTCCGCACGGGCCTGGAAGGCACGGATGTCCTTGGGTAGGCAGCCGCCGCCGAAGCCGATGCCGGCCTGGAGGAACCGGGGCCCGATCCTGGGGTCGTGGGCCAGGGCGGCGGCGAGTTCGGTCACGTCCCCCCCGGTCATGTCGCAGATCTCGGCCATCGCGTTGATGAAGGAGATTTTCGTCGCGAGGAAGGCGTTCGCGGCGACCTTCACGATTTCGGCCGTGACGAAGTCGGTGACGATGACGGGTGTGCCTTCTTTGATCGTTCTGGCGTAGACCGTCCGCAGCCGTGCCTCGGCGGTGCCACCCGGGACGACCCCGAAGACCAGGCGGTCCGGCCGCAGGGTGTCGTCGACGGCGGACCCCTCCCGGAGGAACTCGGGATTCCACGCAAGTTCCGCGCCCGGGGCGCCGGCGGCAAGTCGTCCGGCCAGCCGGGCCGCGGTGCCCGTGGGAACCGTCGACTTGCCCACCACCAGCGTCCCGGGCCGCAGCCCGGCCGCGATCAGACCATTCGTCGCCGCCTCGACGTGGCGCAGGTCCGTCGCGCCGGAATCGGGCCGTTGCGGTGTTCCCACGCAGATGAAATGCACCTCGGCCCGGTCAACCGCCTCGGCGAGCGAACTCGAGAAGGTCAGCCGTCCCGCCTCCAGGTTCTTGCGGAGTAGCCCTTCCAGACCGGGCTCGAAGAAGGGCACCTCACCCGCGGCGAGCCGCTGCGTCCTGGTCGCGTCGATATCGACACCGATGACCTCGAAACCCAGTTCCGCCATGCACACGGCATGTGTCGCGCCCAGATAGCCGGTGCCGATGACGCTGAGGTGAAGAACCGGTGACGTGCTCACGTCTGAGTGACCTCCGCTGCACGTGGTAAAGACGGCCGCCGCGCTGCCCCAATTCTCGTTGGCCGTCGCGCCGTTCGATGGTCACGCCGTCTGTGAGCCGCCCGGATGTCGGGTATGGTCATTCCCCGGCCGCGGCCCGATACGGGGGTCGTACGGGTTTCACCCGAGGCGGGGGAGCGGCAGCGACCGGACCCCCGCGGGCAGTGGGCTGGGCGCGTGCCGCAGGACTGACCGGCCGACGGCGGTGATTTTCTCCGTCTCGATGCGCCGCGGGAGCGCGGCGCTGTCGAGATGCCGGCACAGCACGATCGACGAGCCTGCGACCAGGGGAGCAAGCAGCGAACCGACCAGGCCCTCGGTCGTGGCGAGCGGCGCGGTGAACAGCACCCGGTCCGCGGGTCCCAGGCCCCACGCCCCCGCGATCGCGGTACCCGCGCGCAGCAGCGCGGCCTGCCCAGGCGGCGCTGCCGGGGCGGCGAACCGATCGCCGTGCGGGGGCACCTCCGCGGCGTAGTCGAGAACCCCGGCGACGGGCCTGCGCATCCGACCACCCAGCGGGCGCAGTGACAGGGCCACGATCTCGTCCACCATCAGGCCGAATGCCTCGTCGAGCCGGTCCTCGGCCACGAACAGCGCGTCGAGGGGGGTCGCGACCGGGAGCTCCCCGCCGGCCTTCTCGGCGTCCCCGCCGTCCTGCTCGCCGGCTGCGTCCCGGACGAGGACCGCGTCCATCCCGGCCGACCAGGTGGCGAGCAGGATGACCGAACTGAGCCAGTGCGTCGGCAGGTGGACGCCGACCCGGTCACCGATGCCGAGGCCGAGCGTGTCGACCAGCATGTTCGCGGTCTTCGCCACCCAGTTGTCGAAGGTGGTCGCCGAGAATTCCACGCGTTCGCCGGTCGCGTCGTCGTAGAAGGTGACCAGCGGGCGGGCGGGATCGGTGGCCAGCCGGTGCGCGAGGACGGACGCGATGCCGCGAACCCCCGCCGCGGGTGCGGCGTCGGCGTCCGCGGCCGGGCCAAGCAGCGTCCGTGCGGCGACCAGCCGCGGCACGGAGGCGCTCATGGCGTGCACGAGGGGTCGGAGGGAACGGGACCGACCGGAGCGGCCGCGGTGCCTGTGGTGCCGCCGACGCCGGCCCCGCCGGCCGCCGGGGTCGGCGTCGCGGTGCCGCCGATCGTGGTCGCCCGGGTGTCACCACCGGCGGCGGTCGAGGTCGTCGAGATCCTCGTGCCGACGGTTGCCGCCGCGCCCGGCAGCCCACCGCTGGGCAGGCCGGAGCTGGGCAGGCCGGTGAAGGTGGATCCGAGGACGAGGACGAGGCCGGCCCCGGAGCGGCCGGCGTCCGCGACGATCCGGCTGCCGGGGATCGTCGCCGCCAGGGTGCGTGCCGCAGCCTCCTGGCCCGGGGGATGGCGTACCTCGGTCAGAGTCTGGCGGGTCGATGTCGCGGCGGTCATCGGCCCAGTGAAGCCGCGTGCCCGCAGTCCGTCGACCGTGCCGGTGGCGAGTCCGGCACGTCCCGAGGCGTTGCGGACGGCGGCGATCGAGACCTGGGCGGGGTCGAGAGTTCGCTGTGCGGGAGGCTTGGTGCCCGCGGGCAGCAGCGGAGCGAGGACCTGGTCGAGGCCGGCCTGATCGACGATGAGTACGGCCCCGTGCGGGGGAATCGAACCCAGGTCGTCAACCGCGCCATCGGAGCGCAGCGCGATGTGCGTAGGGACTGTCACGAAGTGAATTCTTCCCGGACCCAGCTCGCTGACCCGCTTCGCGAGCTTGAGCATCGCGGTCTGGTCGAGACCCTGGTCGATCCGCAGCGCGCTGCCGACCGCACCGATCAGTGAAGTGATCTTGGCTGGGTTGGTGAGCACTCCGCTGCTGGTCGCTGTCGCCAGCAGCTTGGAGAGGAACTGCTGCTGGCGCAGAATGCGAAGGCGTTCGTCCCCGAGCGCGTAACGGGTCCGGACGAAGGCCAGCGCCTGATCACCGTTGAGACGGTTCTCGCCGAGCCGTCCGCTCCATCCCGACATCGAGTCGTGCAGGTTGCGGGTGCTGCCGTTCGGTAGGGGCGTCACGCACACGCTCACGCCTCCCACCGCGTCGGTCATCGTCTTGAAACCGGCGAGATTGATCGAGATGGTATGGTCGATCTTCAGGCCGGTCAGGGACTCCAGCGTGGTGACGAGACCGGGGACGTCCGCCAGCCCGAGCACCTCGGTGAGCTTCGACCGGCCGTCGTGGGCGGTGGCCTTCTCCCGCGGCACCACCGGGACGAGCATGTCCCGGGGGAAGGACAGTAACGTGGCCGAGCCGTCCTTGCCGAAGTGGGCGATGATGGTGGTGTCGGACCGGACGCCGTCCACCACGCCGTACTCACCCCCGGTGCCCTCCCGGCTGTCGTCGCCGAGCAGCAGGACGTTCTCCTCGCCGTCCGCGCTCGCCGGGCGGGCACCCTCGATGTCCCAGTCGACGCGCGTGACGGCCTTGTCGAACTGTCGGTAGGCGGCCCACCCGATGGTGCTCAGACCGAGAACCAGCACGGACAGCAGAGCGACGGCTCCAACGGACAGCCGTCGCAGCGGGGAGCGGTGGCGACGGGGCCCACGTGGGTCCAACGCGGACGGCAGGGCCGGCGGGCGCATGGTATCGGGGCTCACCTGAGTCGAAAGCCCTCCTCGTTCAGGCGGCCGGGGCGGGAGAACCCCCGCCGGAACGCATGCCGCGGCCGTCGTGGTCGTGATGTGGCAGCCGTGTCCGTCTAACTGGACGTTCCGGACGGCCAAGACGTTGCCATGACAAGCACGGATGTTCGCGGCGGGGTTGATCTCGTCTCCGGCCGTAGTGCGGACGGCGCGGAATGTGATCGGACGGTCGGGTGAACGATCAGTCAGCCGGCGGTGAGTCAGACGGCGAGCGGTTAGTACGTGCACCCCGAGGTGAGATCCGCGGCCGTTGACGGTGAGGCGGGAGGCGGGTCCGCCGTAGCGGACCCGCCGGTCGCCCCGGCGGCTGTGCCGGTACCACCGGTCGATCCGGCGCCCCCGGCCGCTGGACTCGGGTTCACCCCGTTGTAGGACGTGCCCAGGACGAGGGCGATGTGGCCGGCGGGGACGGAGGCGTCCGCGCGCAACCGGCTGCCGGGCACGTCGGCCTGCACGGCATGGGCGGCGGCCTGTTCGCTTGGGCGGTAGCGCACCTGCGTCGTCTCCACCACGCCGGCCTGCCACGTCTGCGGCGGGCCGACCCGGAAACCGGCCTGCCGCAGCGCCCCGGCGGCCTTGGCGGCGAGGCCCCCCACTCCGGCGCCGTTGTAGACGTCGATCAGCACCTGCGCCGGGTCGACCGTCGGAGTCGGTGCCGGGGTAACGGAGGACTCCCGCGTGTCACGGGCCCGCCCGCGCAGCGGAGCGAGGAACTTCTCCAGCGTCTCGGGGTCGTAAAGCTGCACGGAGCCGAACCTCGGCAGCTCCCCCACGGCGTTGCCGCCCTCGGCCGGCGTCGGGGTGTGTACGGGGATCGTCTCGAACCGGATCTGATCGGCGGACATCCCGCGCAGCCGTGTCGCGAGCGCGCGCATGTCGTTCATGCTGGTGCCGTCATCGACGGTGAGCGCCCTGGTCGCGGCCTGGAGCAGGTTCTCCAGCCTGACCGGGTTGGCGAGCACCCCGGTCGTGGTTGCCTGGGTGAAGACGGCGCCGATGAACTGCTGCTGACGGCGGATGCGATCAAAATCGTTGTCGGGTAGGCCGTGGCGTTGGCGGACGAAGGCGAGTGCCTGCTCTCCGTTGAGATAATTCTTGCCTACCGTGCCCCGCCACTGTGACCACGGATCGTACAGATTGGACTTTCCGCCGTTTGGTAGCGGTTTTACGCAGACGGTGACACCGCCGATGGCGTCGGTCATCTCCTTGAAACCGGCCAGATCGACCGAGACGTAGTGGTCGATCTTGATGTCGGTGAGATTCTCGATCGTTCTGATCAGGAGACTGGGACCGCCGAGGGTGATCGCCGAGTTCAGCTTGCCGAGGCCGTGCCCCGGAATGCGCACGAGGGTGTCCCTCGGAAAGGAGACCATCGTCGTGGTCCCGTCCACGTCGAGGTGGGCCAGCATCGTCGTGTCCGACCGTTCGTCGGTCACCGCTCCCTGGCTCTCGTACTCGCCGCCGGTGCCCGCCCTGCTGTCCGATCCGACCAGCAGGAAGTTCCGGGTGCCCTCCGCGGCCTCCGCCGGCCGGTCCCCGCCGAGCCCGAGGCGGATCCGGTTGATCTGGGCGTCAAAATACTCGTAGGCGGTCCAGCCGCCCACCGCGGCAAGGAGTACCACGGCGGCGAGCATCGCTGCGACTACCGTGAGCAGGCGGGACGTCAGAGACCGCTTCCGGCGAGTGTCGTGTTCGTCGTCGCGTGCCTGGTGGTCGTCGCGTGCCTGGTGGTCGTCCCGGGTCGGAGACGGGCCTCGATACGCACGGGCGGTCGGATTCAGACGATTTCGTCGCCGCGGGGGCGGGCCCTGGGACCCCGCGGACAGACGCGGCGGCGCGTCGGTCACCGTGTCCCCCTCCCAGGCGGCCCGAGATGTCTGCTGAGTCTGGAACGATCAGATGCGCGGTAAGGTTTCCCGCCGACTGGCCGCCCCGAACCCTGCGACTACCCAACGTACCCGTATTGGGCGGGGTGTGCCTGTCGCCGGCCCGGTGCGCCTGGAAATACCCGTTGCACATGTGGGTGTTCACGGTGACGGGCGGGCAAAGATGGATCGAGCCGTCATGTGATAGGAATCACATCGGCGGTTACTTTCTGTCAGCTCAAAGCGGCACGATAGGGTTTCGGATCATGAAGGCCCTCGTCCTTGCTGGTGGTTCGGGAACCCGTCTGCGGCCGATCACCCACACCTCGGCCAAACAGCTTGTTCCAGTGGCGAACAAGCCGGTGCTTTTCTACGGCCTGGAGGCCATCCGTGACGCCGGTATCACCGATGTCGGGATCATCGTGGGGGAGACGGCCGGCGAGATCCAGGCGGCGGTAGGTGACGGCTCGGCATTCGGGATCCAGGTCACCTACATCCGCCAGGACGCGCCGCTCGGACTGGCACATGCCGTGCTCATCGCCCGCGACTTCCTCGTCGATGAACCGTTCGTCATGTACCTCGGCGACAACCTGATTATCGGTGGGATCTCCAGCCTGGTCGAGGAATTCCGACGGACCACTCCGGACGCCCTGATCCTGCTGACCAGGGTCGACAACCCCTCCGCCTTCGGTGTCGCCGAGCTCGGTGCGGATCGGCAGATCATTCGACTGGTCGAGAAGCCGCTCGTTCCGCCGAGTGACCTGGCGCTCGTCGGCGTCTACATGTTCGGCACCCCCATCCACGACGCCGTGGGGGCGATCAAACCGTCGGCCCGCGGCGAGCTGGAGATCACCGAGGCGATCCAGTGGCTCGTCGACGGCGGATACGAGGTCGCCTCCCACCTGGTCGAGGGTTACTGGAAGGACACCGGCCGACTCGACGACATGCTCGAGACGAACCGCCATCTCCTCGAGTCGATCGAGCCGGCGATCCGTGGCAGCGTTGACGAGCACAGCACGATCGTTGGCCGTGTGGTGATCGAGGAGGGCGCCTCGCTGGTCCGGTCCACCGTGCGCGGGCCGGCCATCATCGGCCGGGACACCACCCTCGTCGATACCTATGTCGGCCCGTTCACCTCGATCTTTCACTCCTGCGTCATCGAACGGACCGAGATCGAGTACTCGATTGTGCTGGAGCGGGCGACGATCCGTGGGATCGGGCGGATCGAGGACTCGCTGATCGGCCGGGATGTCGAGGTCGTCCCCTCCGCGGCCCTGCCCAGGGCGCATCGGCTCATGCTGGGCGACCACTCCCGCGTCTCGGTGGCTACGACGGGGACCTGAGGCCTGCCCGGAGCGGATGTCCCTTGCGCATCCGTGACGGACTTCGTGGGGCGGGCGTCGGCCGGTGACCGCCCGATCCCGATCCCGATCCCGGACCCGATCCCGGACCCGTGATCGCGGCCTCCCGCGTGCCCCTGGCTCCGCCCGCCCGCACCGCGACGGCGAGGCAGAGAACGACGAGCACCGCCGACAGCGCGAAGACCGTGATCGTGACGCCGATCGGGAACGGCGCCCAGCGGCCGGCCCCCGCGACGATCTCGGGAACGCGGGCCGGGGTGAAGGACACCTGGCGCGGCAACCAGTAGTACGAACAGACCGCCAGCAGCCCCAGACCCTGCATCAGCAGCGCGCCGACCAGCGTGACGGCGGGTGCCAGTCGCTCCCGGCCGCGCAGCGCCGCGCGCAGGCCCAGAGCGAACACCACCCCCAGACCGACCAGCCCCAGGTAGAGATACCGGCCCTGGACGGCGATGCCGCGGGTGTACTGCTGGTACTCCGCCCAGCTGCGCTGCCCGACCATCAGATAGGCGAAGGCGACCGGGAGCAGCAGTACCGCCGGCCCGGCGGTACTCGCCAGCCGGTCCGGCCGCGCGGCGCGGCGGGGTCCGGCGGCCAGCGCGGCCGCGCACAGTCCGACAACCGCCCCGGTCGCCACGACGATGGCGACCGGGGAGAGCTGGGGCGGCTCGAACAGGCCAAGCCCGCCCCAGAAGCGGCTGATCATAGTCCGGAAGAAGTACCAGAACCAGGTGAGGAAGGAGTCCGGAAGCAGCAGTGGTTCCCGCCGCGGCGGGTTCGTCGCCCACCCGTTCGGCTGGACGGAGTCGTACAGGACGTAGTTCCTGATCCACCACCAACCTCCCAGGGCGAGCCCGAGGCCGACCGCCAGCGTGGCCGGCGTCCATGGCAGGGAGCCGATCGCGCGACGCGACGCGAAAAGCCGGCCGGCCGGATACGCGGACCGTTCCGGTGCCTGCCGCCCCGCACGCCGCAGGCGCCACCAGCCGACCAGATAGGCGGCGACGATCATGGCCGGCAGGGCCAGCGCGAACGCCTTGGTCAGCAGGGCGATTCCCAACCAGATCCCGGCCCGGGCGGCGGTGCGGCGACGCATGTCGCCGCGCAGCACACCCACGAGAGTGACGGTCAGCCCGCCGGTGGCGAGCATCAGGAGGCCGTCATTGTTGAAGGTGGCACCGACCCTGGTGAACCCGGGCACGGCGAGTGGCAGGGTCGCCGCGGCGAGGGCCGATGGTTGATCCAGTCCGAAGCGGCGTGCCGCCAGCCATGCCAGCAGGGGCAGCGGCGCGACCACCAGGATGTTCAACAGACGCAGGACGAAGACCTGCTGGTCATAGGCCCAGTGCTTGGAGCCCGGCAGGGCGTCGAGCAGCCTGGCGCCGACCACGTAGATCAACGGTGGATGCTGCACCATCTGGTTGGAGAGACGGCCGTCGCCGACGGGGGCAACCCCGCCGAGGGCGTCGAACGACTGGCGCTGGCCGCGTGGCGTCGGATCGATCTCGGCGAAGGACGGGGAGCCCCGCCGTTTCCCACCGGCCTGGAACATGTCCTGGAAGCGGCCGCGGTCGAAGTCGTCAGAGGTCGCGGCTACACCCGTCGAGATGATCTTTTTGCCTGGTGCGGGCCAGCCGACTCCGTGCTGCAGGCCGTAGACCATGTCCACGTGCTGAGCCTCGTCGTATCCCGTCCAGGTCGGATACACGAACGCGTAGCTGAGCAGCAGGCCGAGGTGAACCGCCGTGATGAGGAGCAATAACACCGGCACGCGCCGCGGACCGGGCATCGACACCGCCTCGGCGGCTGGCCTCGTCCCTGCCGGCCTCGTCCCTGCCGGCCTGGTCTCCGCCGCGGGATCGGGCGTGGAACCGGTGGTGTAGATGCAGTCGATGATCGACGGCTCTGGGGCATCCATGGTTGACGCCAGCGTAGACGACCGATGTGAGAGGTTGGACGAGCTCGGCGTGGGGTAACCGTTGCCTGTCTGTCGCACTCTTCTCGACACGGGCTGATCCTGGGCGGATCCTGAACCGGGCGGGTCACGGTGTCTGCGACACTCGGAAGGTGCGTTTTCTCGTGACCGGTGCCGCCGGTCAGCTCGGGGCCGACCTCTGCCGGCTGCTCGAGGCCCGAGCCGCGGAACCGGGCTCCCCGGTGTCCGGCTGGGCCGGTCTGACTCGGGCGGAATTCGACATCACCGATCCGGCCCGGGTGCGCGCCGTCCTGCGCGACCAGGCGCGTCCTGCGAAGATCCAGGGTGGGCTGGTCGTCTTCAACACGGCGGCCTGGACAAACGTCGACGCGGCGGAGTCGGACGAGGCCGGCGCCTATGCGGTCAACGCCACGGGGCCGGCGCACCTCGCCGCGGCCTGCGCCGAGGTCGGCGCGACCCTGATCCATATTTCGACTGACTACGTCTTCGACGGGCGGGCCGCCAAGCCCTACGAGGTCAACGATCCTACCGGTCCCGTCTCGGCGTACGGCCGGACGAAACTGGCCGGGGAGGAGGCTGTCCGAGCCCTGCTGCCCGATGCCTCGTATGTGGTGCGCACCGCATGGGTCTATGGCCGGACCGGCAGCAACTTCGTGAAGACGATCTCACGCCTGGCCCGTGAGCGGGACACGCTGTCCGTTGTGGACGATCAGGTGGGCTCGCCGACCTGGTCGGCCGATCTCGCGTCGGGGCTGCTCGAACTCGCTTCCTCGACGGCACCGACCGGCGTCTACCACTGCACGAACGCCGGCGAGACCACGTGGTTCGGCTTCGCCCGCGAGATTGTCGCCGCTCTGGGCCAGGACCCGGCCAAGGTGACGCCGACGACGACGGAGGCATTTCCCCGTCCGGCCCGGCGCCCGGCCTACGCGGTGCTCTCCGGGCGGTCATGGGTGGACGCGGGACTCACTCCTCCGCGGGCCTGGGACGCCGCGCTGTCCGCGGCCTTCGCCGCGGCGGGCGACGCGCTGCGCGGCTGATCGTTCTGCCGGGTACCGATCTTTCTGTCGATCGTTGCGCGACCGGCCAGCGTCGACCCACCGCACCCCGGCCGTGGGCGGGGGCGCGCCTGACTCTCGCCTGATGTCCGGTCCCCGCCCGGCCCCGTCTTCCCGATCTACCTGGCCCGATCTACCTGGCCCTTCGGCGACGGTTCCCGGTGGGCGCCGATCGTGTTGACTGTCACAGTAGAATTTTGCACGATGAGAATAAGTGCGCGTGCTGCAAAGTTATCGAGAAAGAGGATATCGAGGGAGCGGATCGAGATCGGGGAAGCGGTGACGGGGAAGGATCCGACGGCGGCACCCGCGGCGACCGTCCCGGGTCGGGCTGGCGAGCCCGGGAGGTCGTCCGGGCCGGGGCTGCGGGAGCGCAAGAAGCGGCAGACCCGCCGGGCCCTGCGGGCCGCGGCCATCCGGCTTGTCGCGGAGCGTGGTCTGGAGAACGTTTCGGTCGACGAGATCGCCGCCGCGGCCGAGGTTTCCACCCGGACGTTCTTCAACTACTTCCCGACGAAGGACGACGCGATCGCCGGCATCGATCCCGAGGACATCACCGAGATCAGCACGGCGCTGGCGGAGCGTCCTCCCGAGGAGGAGCCGCTGGCGGCGTTGCGGGCGGTCATGCTGGACCGGGCCGCCCTCGTCGCACCCGATCAGGTCGAGCTGTGGCGCGTCCGGCTCGCGATCATCCGTGCCCATCCTCATCTGACCATGGCCTACGCGGCCAGTTGGAGTTCCTACGAACGTGCTCTCGCCGAGGCGATCGGCCGGCGTTGCGGGCTCGATCCCGATCGTGACCCCTACCCCGTCGTGCTGGTCGCGACGACGTTGGCCGTCGTGCGGACCCTGACCGTGCGGTGGCAGGAGTCCCCGGATGACGCTTCGTTGCCCGACACTCTCGGCCGCGCCTTCGACATCCTGGCCCGCGGCCTGGCTCCGCCCGGCCCCTCCGGCCCCTCCGGCCCCTCCGGCCCCTCCGGCACCTTGGGCGGGTCCGGCGCCCCACCCGAGTCCGGCGGGTCGGACGGATTCGACGTGGTGGGCACCCCGAACGCGCCGATCATGTCGTCCCACCGGGAGCACCGGGAGCACCGGGAGCACCGGGAACGAGAACAACGAGGACAGCGACCCGAATGAGATCGACCGAGCACGTCGACGTCAGCGACGACCATGAAGGGAGCCGGTCATGACGCAGGCTCGATCAGCGGAGTCCGCCGAGCCCGTGGACTCCGTGGACTCCGTGGACTCCGTCGAGTCCGCCAGAACCGGCGCCGGCACGTCTCCGGCGCCCCGCGGCGGCGCCGTGATCCCCTCGCCGGTCTCCGACCAGCGCCGGCTCTGGCTGATCATGGGAGCGCTGCTCCTCGGAATCCTGCTGGCCTCGCTGGATCAGACGATCGTGTCGACGGCACTGCCGACGATCGTCGGGGATCTCGGCGGCGCCACCCATCTCTCCTGGGTGGTGACTGCCTACCTGCTGGCCTCCACGGTGTCCACACCGGTCTGGGGCAAGCTCGGTGATCTGTACGGCCGCAAGATCCTGTTCCAGGTGGCGATCGTCATCTTCCTGGTGGGCTCGATGATCGCCGGTGCCAGTACGTCGATGGGGCAGCTGATCGCCTTCCGTGCCATCCAAGGGCTCGGCGGCGGCGGGTTGATCATCAGTGCGATGACGATCATCAGTGATCTCGTTCCGCCGCGCGATCGAGGCCGTTACCAGGGGCTGTTCGGCGCGACGTTCGGTGTGTCGTCGGTGGTCGGTCCGCTGCTCGGCGGCCTGTTCGTCGACCATCTCTCCTGGCGCTGGGTCTTCTACGTGAACCTGCCGGTGGGCGCGGTCGCCCTGGTGGTGACGGCGTTGGCGCTCCCGGCGACGAGGAACCGCATCAGGCACGTCATCGACTACCTCGGCACCGTGCTCCTGGCCATGGCAACGACCAGCCTCGTGTTGCTGACCAGCCTGGGCGGCACCACCTACGCCTGGGGATCACCGGAGATCATCGGGATGGGCGTCGCGGGAGTCGTGCTCCTCGTCGGGTTCGTGTTCGTCGAACGAGTGGCGGTCGAACCCGTGCTGCCGCTGACGCTGTTCCGGGTCCGGGTGTTCTCGGTGGCCGGCGCGGTCGGCTTCGTCGTCGGCTTCGCGATGTTCGGCGCGATCGTCTTCCTGCCGCTGTTCCTCCAGGTGGTGAAGGGAGTCGACCCGACGGACTCCGGCCTGCAGATGCTGCCGGTGATGGGTGGGCTGCTGCTCAGCTCGATCATCTCCGGCCGGCTCATCAGCCGGTGGGGCCGTTACAAGATCTTCCCGGTCGTCGGTACCGCGATGATGTCGATCGGCCTGTTCCTGCTGTCGTTCATCAGTCCCGACATCTCCACGCTGCAGCTCACGTTGTCCATGTTCGTCCTCGGGGTCGGGATCGGCGCGGTCCTGCAGGTCCTGGTCATGGCCGTGCAGAATGCCGTCGACTACCGGCAGATGGGCGTGGCCACCTCGGGTGCGACCTTCTTCCGGTCCATCGGCGGGTCGTTCGGTACCGCCGTGTTCGGCGCGATCTTCGCGAACCAGCTCAGGGGTAACCTCGCCGAGCGGTTTGCGGGCATCCCGTTGCCATCCGGTCTGTCCGCCTCCGGTTCCAACCTCAGCCCCCAGGTGCTCCACAGGCTGCCCCCGACGATCCGGGACGGATTCGTCCAGGCGTTCTCGGACGCGATGCAGACCGTCTTCCTGGTGGCGGTGCCGATCGGTCTGTGCGCCTTCGCGCTGGCCTGGTTGCTGCCCGAGATCCGCCTGGGAAACACCGTCGGCGGCCCGCGGCCCGCGGCGCCGGGCTCGGCGAAGGCGGATGAGACCGCGGAGGTCCTCAAGTAGCCGCGATTTCGACCGCGCGTCGGCGTCTGCGCGGGACGCCCCGTCGGCACGCGGTCTTTCTGCTGCTGGTCGCCGCCGGGATCGCCGCTCGGGTCCTGGTGATCGTCACCTACCCGCCCGCGCTGATGTACCTCGGGGATTCGGCGGCCTACCTCGACCAGGCGTGGCGGGACATTTGGCCGGGCGACTGGCGGCCGTCGGGCTACCCGATGTTCCTGCGGATCCTCGACGGCCAGGCCCACCTGACGCGGGTCGTCGTCGTCCAGCACCTGCTCACGCTGGGCGCGGCGGTGGCGCTCTATGCGGTGGCGCTGCGGGTCGTCCGCCGGCCGTGGCTCGCCGCCCTCGCCGCCACCCCCGCGCTGCTCTCCCCGTGGGTGCTGGACCTCGGCCAGTTCGTCCTCGCCGACAGCCTGTTCGGGGTGCTCGTCTCGGTCGGCGTGGCGTTGCTCGCGTTACCGGGACGCCCTCGGCCCGTTGCCTGCGCCGCCGCCGGCCTGCTGCTCGGCGCAGGCCTGTGCGTGCGGACAGTGGGCTACGGCCCGCTGGCGGTCGGCCTGGTCGTCCTGCTCGGCACCGTGGTGGCCGACCGGCGGCGCGCGACTTCCCGGGCCGGGTCGGTTGCCGCTCCTCGGGCGGCCCGACCCGTCCTCGCCTTCGTGCTGGCCGCCGCCGCGCCGATCCTGGCCTACTCCGGGTGGAGCGCCTCGGCGGGAGGGGGCTTCGCCGTCTCCGCGCACTCCGGGTTCTTCCTGTACGGGCGGGTGGCGCCGTTCGCGGATTGTTCCGCGCTGTCACGAGCGGACCTGCGCACCCTGTGCGACCCACGGCCGGTCGACGAGCGTGGTTCGCCGGTTCGCTACCTGTGGCCGGCCGGCTCCCCTCTGCGTCAGGGGCACCGGCACATCCCACCGGGGCGGGAGGACCTCGCGGCCGAGTTCGCGGACGAGGTCGTGCGTCACCAGCCGTGGATGCTGGTGACGACGTCGGCCCGGTACCTCGTCGGCTATCTCTCCCCGGTCCGGCATGAGACGACGAAGACCTCGCGGGCGGACACCTGGGAACTGCCGTCCGGCGTGACCAACGTGCTGACCCCGGACGATCCGCATGCCGACGACGGCTATTTCGTCGCGACCGAGGTGCACAACCCCACGGCGGGCTGGCTGGCCGGCTACTCTCGCCTGGCCTACGCTCCGATGCCGCTTGTCGGCCTGGGTCTGCTGGCGGGTCTCGCGGCAGTACTGCTCGAGGCCGTTCGCCGGGTACGCAGGAGTGGGGTGACGGCGGCGTGGCCGGGGCTCGGGCGGCTGTTCTGGCTGGCCGCCGGGGCCGGCCTGTCGACCCTCGTGCTGTCCGCGCTGACCTCCGGATTCGACTACCGCTACCTCGCCGCGGTCATCGGGCCGATCGGATCGGCCGCGGTCCTGGGCGCGGCCGGCTTAGTTGCCGCGCTCCAAAGCCGGACCGCCGGACAGCGCCGACCGCCGGATAACAGCCCGCCGGACAGCTGACGCCAAGCGGACGATACCGTCGTATCCGCCAAACGATCGTCGCTGATGTTCGATGGGCTGACCGGCGTTGCGGCGTGGTAGTCGGGGCGACACTACCCGGCCGAGGCGGAGAGGGTTGCCGACGTGCCTGGCGGGGATGCGTGGCAGGCGGTCGAGACCTCCATGCGGGTGCCTGGGACCGGTGCGGCGCCGGAGGCTTGGCGGGTGGCGGATCCGGGGCGGCGCTGGCTTGTGATCGGGGTGGTCGCGGCCGGCATGGTTTTCTCCGCGCTCGGCGTGCTCGTCGCCGCGGTCGTGCCTCCCTTCACCTCGGCCGACGAGGCACAGCACACCGCCTACGCGTTCGACGTCGCCGACGGCTCGTTGCCCGTGCTCGACTCGCCCGTGCACTCCCGCATCCCGAGCATGCCGGGACTGCCCGCCGACTGCGTGGTGCCGCCGCCGCAGGCGCGGGCCGCGGTGGCCTCCCACGTCGATCGGCTCTGTGGGGTGCGCCTCGGCCGACCACTGGCGAACGTCGACCTCACCTACACCGCGAACCATCCACCACTGTTCTACGCGGTCGAGGCCGTCCCGCTCCGGACGGGCGTCGCGCTGGATCATCCGCTGGCCGGTTTCCGGGCCGCCCGCCTTCTCAACGTGGCGTTTGGGATTACCGCGGTGATCGCGACTGCGGCGCTGGTCCGCGGTGTGCTGCCGGGGCGGCCCGGTGTCGCGGTCGGCGCGGCGGCGATTGTCGGCGTGGTCGGCATGTTCGTCCTCATCTCCGGCCAGGTCTACAACGACACCCTGGCGGTGGCGACCATCACCGGCCTGCTCGCGGTGACCGTTGCGATCATCCGCCGGGGACCGGGGCCGCGGACCTTGGCGGCACTGGCGGTGCTCGGCCCGGCGGCGGCGGCGAGCCGGGCCAGCGGCGCGCTGGCCGTCGCGGTGGTCGTCCCGGCTCTCGCTGTCGCCGTCTCGATGTGGACGTCCGGTGGCGCGCTGCGGCGAGCCGGGCGTGGCCTGACGGCCGCGGTCGTGCTCGTCGCGCTGACCTTCGCCGCGACCGGCTGGTTCTACCTGCGTAACGTGCGCCGGTACGGCGATCCCACCGCCTCGGGCCGGGTCGCCGAGATGTTCCCGATCCGCGATGGGCGGACGTCGGCCTGGCAGGTGTCACGCGACAGCGACTTCTGGTGGCACATCTACCGCGGGTTCTTCGGACGTTCCGTCCTGCTGACCGGTCACGCCCGGACGATCGCCGTCGGGGTCGCGGTCGTGACCGGTGCGGGTCTGGTCGCGGCGGGGATTCGGGTCCTGGGCGCCCGGCTGCGGACCGTTGCGCGGCCGGGCACTCGGATCGCGGATACCACCGATACCCGGCCGGCGGACGACGGGGCGGACGACGGGCATCCCGAGGCGGATCCACCGGGAGGTCGGCTGGCCGGCAGCGTCGTCATCGGCCTTCTGCTCACCCTGCACTGCCTGCTCGTCGTCGCCACCCTGGTGGGCTACGTCGCCGTCGGAGGCGCGCCGTTCACCCGGTACCTGCTGCCGATACTGCCGATCCTCGCCCTTGTCGTCGCGGCCTGCTGCGGATCGCTGCCGCTGGGCCGTCGCGGCCTGCCGACGGTCGCGGTCGTCGCCGCGCTGGCGGCGCTCACCGTGGTCATGCTCATCCGTGACCTGGCATTCAAGCGGCCCGCGCTCGCCCCGCTGGCGAACCTGGACCGGCTGCGGACCGCCTGGGACCAGACGGCCCCGGGCCCGCCCGACCTCGGGCTGTCGTGCCTGGCGGGATGGGCCGTTCTCGGCGGTGTCCTGCTCGTCGTCGCGTTATGGAAGCTCGCTGACCCGGCGGTAGACGGCCGCGGTGAGCTGCGCGGTGCGCCGCCAGGTGAACGTGCGGGCGTGCGCCCGGCCGGCGTCGGTGTCGCCGGGGGAGTCGAGCAGCTCCAGGATCGCTTCGGCGAGGTCGTCGGCGAACGAGTCGCGGTCGGTCTGCCGAACGAGCCGCACCGGACTGGTGGAGCGGGTGATGGTCAGCCCGGGGGCCTGGCCAGGGGTCTGCTCAGGGGACCGGCAGGCGGGGGCGGCGACGTCGACGAGAGCGGCGGTGACCTCCCGCACGGTCGGGATGTCGGCGGCGACCACCGGAGTCCCGGCGGCGAGCGCCTCCAGGGGGGGTAGCCCGAAGCCCTCGTACCGGGACGGGAAGCACAGCACGCTCGCTCCGGCGACGGTCATCCGCAGTGCCTCGCTGTCGAGATAACCGGCGACGACGACGGCGTCGGACGGCAGGTTCGCCAGGTCCAGTGCCGGTCCCCACCCCGGAGGCCCGACGAGCACCAACGGCGGAGCGTCGATTTTCGCCGCGTGCAGCCGGCGGACCGCCTCCAGCAGCGCCGGGAGGTTCTTGCGGGGCTCCACCGAACCGACGAACAGCAGGTACCGCTCGGGCAGGCCACGGGCCCTGCGCCAGGCGAGGCTCGGCTTCGCCGTGGTGAACCAGGCGTCGTCGACGCCGAGCGGCGTCGGGGTCACCAGCGCGGGGTCGAGCCGGTAGGCCGTCACCACCTCGTCGGCCACCGCGCGGCTGGGCGTCAGCACGGCGGACGCCCGGCGCAGGCCGCGGGGGACCAGATCGCTGTAGCGGGCGGACGCCGCCGTCACCGTGTCCGGGGTACGCAGGTAGGACAGGTCATGGATGGTCAGCACACCGCGGGCCCGGCGCAGCGGTGGAAGGACGAAGTTCGTCGCGTGCACGACGTCGGCGGGGCCGGTGAGCCACTCGACGGGCGGGTACTCCGAGCGGGCCCAGGCATCCTGCAACAGCCGGGCCGGTGCCCGCCGGGCCGCCGTTCGCACCCCGGCCGGCAGCGCGCCCGGCAGCTCGTCCAGCCCGCGCCAGGTGAACGCCGTCGCCGCGAGTTCCCACCCGGCCCCGGCTTCCCGCCCGGGCTCGGTGGCGAGCCGGGCGAGCCCGGTCAGCAGATGCTCGGTGTAGCGGCCGACCCCGGTGCGTTGCCCGAGCAACGGCGTGCCGTCCAGCACGACCCTCATGCCGGAATCATCCCCTCCTTTCCGGGAGTGCCACGCCCCGCCGGTTCACCGCTCGTACAACCCGTGCCGGATGGCGATCTCCCGCCATTGCCGCGCGAACGCCGCATCGGAGAAGGTCTGGGCGCGTTCGATCGCCGCGGCGGCGAGCCGACCGCGTAGACCGTCCTCGGCGGCGAGCCGGCGAGTGAAGGAGGCAACCTGCTCCGGGCCGGTCCATCGGTAGCCGTCGATTCCGTGCCGGACGATCTCTCGCTGGCCGGCCCGGTCGATGACGACGGGAACGCAGCCCCCGGCCATCGCCTCGACGGTGGTCATCCCGAAGTGCTCCGCCGTCCAGGGACGCCGGTCATCGTCCTCGCCGTACCCGGTGGCCGACCAGAACACCGAGCTGGTCGAGAGCAGCCGTTCGACCTCGGCGCGCGGGGCATTGGGATGGATCTCCACCGGCAGCCCCGCGCCGGCCGCCCGGACCTGTTCCAGGTAGGGCAGTTGAGAGTCCTCACAGCCGCCGACGACGTGCATCGTCCAGTCGGGCAGGTTGCCCGCACGGTACAGGTCGCCGAACCACTGCACCATCTCCAGCTGTCGCTTGGCGTGGCCGAGGCCGGGGGCGAAGAACCGGCCGACGGTGACGACGGCCTTCTCCCGCCGCGGCGCCGGATGCAACCGTTCCACCTGGATGGGGGGGAACAGCAGGTCGGCGTCGCGCTTCCACAACCGGCGGATCCAGCCGCGGGTGAACCGCGAGTTGGCCATGACCACGTCGTAGCCGTCGAGGTAGCCGAGGTCGGCCGGGTCCCGCAGCAGCCAGGGGAAACGCAGCGGGAGCCGGGCGATCGGCCCCTCGCCACCATCGGTGACCCGGGGGCGGCTCACCGCCACGCCGAGTTCGCGCACGTCCGCCGCGCCTGGCGAGAACGCGTCACTGACCAGGGTGAGCTCGGTACCGTTCGCCGACGGCGGCAGCGATACCTCGAACGGGGTGAAGTCGGTGCCGATCCGCAGCTTGGCCAGCACGCCGCCGTCGGCGTCGAGGAGGCGCAACGCCGTACCGACGGGCGCGCCGGGCCGGCCGATATCGGCGCGCAGGGTGCGCCGCTTGCCCGGGCTGACGGCGAGGATGCCCGCCCCGTTCGTCCAGGTCCACTGCCGGCGGCGGCCGCCCTCCGGCGGGTACCAGCCCTGGCCGAAGCTCACCGCTGGGCGAACCCCGCGCAGCAGCGGCCCGGCCGTGCGGACCGCGGCCTTGCGCCAGGCCGCCATGTCGTGGTCGAACGGCGTCGGGAAGAAGCACAGGTACGCCGAGTGGCGGGCCTTCGGCATGATCCGGCTCATGTACGAACCGTTTACGAACAGGTCGTAGCGTCTGGAGAGGACGGCGATGGCCTCCTCGCCCCGGTCCGGCAACCGCACGTACCGGCAGTCGGCGAGATCCAGCCCGAGATGCTCGCCGAGCGCCGCGAGGTCGACCTCGGAGTGCCCGAGGAGATCGACCACGGCGCCCTCGGCGGCCAGTACCTGGGCGATCATGCCGTTGTGGCGTTCCCCGCCGCCCATGGAGTGCCAGAACCGGTTGTAGACCGCCGCCCGCACCCCGTCGGCCGGTTGGTCGTTCTCGGCCGGTTGGCCGGCTCTCGCGGGATCGTTCATCGGGACACCAGCCAGCTCTGCAGGCTCGCCCGCCGTTGCGCGGCGCTGCGCCCGATCTCGCGCCGGGCCCGCAGCATGTCGGGCAGCAGCCGCAGGTAGGAGCCATACACCCGCAGCCGCAGCAGGGTCGGTCGGATCGCGGGCTGGCTGCGCGCGCGCCAGGCCTGGCGCAGCGTGCGCACCGCGATCGAGACGGTGGTCAGCGGGTAGCGGATCACGGCGGCCAGCGCCATCGGCGCGGTCGCGTCCTTGGTGAGCATCAGCAGCCGGTTGCGGTCGGTGTGGAAGACGAACAGCGGTGACCATTCGACGCTCGACGCCGAGTGGATGTGACGCAGCACCGCCCCCGGGACGTAGCGGATGCCGTACCCGCGGGCCCGGATCCGCCAGGACAGGTCGGTGTCCTCGTAGTAGAGGAAGAACGCGTCGTCGAACCAGCCGAGCTCGTGGCCGAGCGACGAACGGATCGCCATCCCGTTCCCGCAGGCGGTGAACACGTCCTCCGGCTGGTCGAACTGGCCGACGTCGACCTGCTGGTAACCACGGTCGGCACCGTAACCGTCGGTCAGGACGATGCCGCCGACGTTGTTGATGACGTCCACCCGCGGCGCCTCACCGCCGACGGTCAGCGACACCGTCGTCGACTCGGGGCCCACCGCGAGGTCCGCTCGCCCTCCGGCCGACGTGCCGGTCGGGCCGTCCCAGCTCAGGGTGACCTGTTTGCGCGATTCCGCCGCCCAGGTGAACCCGAGGGTGACCGGGCCGCCGTCGGGGATCGGCACGCACAGTTCGCCGTCCCCTCGGGTCCAGAAGTACGGCGAGCCGCTCGGTCCCTCGGCACCATAGGTGAGGTTCTCCCAGAGCACCTCGCGCAGCGCCTCGCGCCCGTCCACCGTCACCGAGGACACCCGCACCCCCAGCTCGCGGGAGTCGTGCGGACCCGGGACGAAGGTAGGCGTGTGCAGCCTGATCCGCAGGAACCGGGGGAGGAAGACGACCTTGCCGGTGGTGGCGCCGAGATGCCGGCCGCCGGGCTCGTCGAACGGCGCCAGCAGCGCCGCGAGCCAGGTGGGCTCGGGGATCGCGTCGTTGTTCACCAGGACCGCGAACGGCGTCGTGACCTGGCGCAGCGCCAGGTTGTTGCCGCCGGCGAAACCGAGGTTGCATTCCGCGGGCACCACGCGTACCCAGGGGTAGCGCTCGGCGAGCAGCTCCCGCGAGCCGTCGGACGAGGCGTTGTCGACCACCCAGGTTTGGTAGGCGAAATCCGCCTCCTGCTTGGCGATGCCGTCCAGGCAGGCCGGGAGGAGATGCGCGCCGTTCCAGTTGACGATCACGATGGTCGCCAGCGGCTCGACGGTCTTCGACTCGACGGCCGATCCCGCCTCCGGCCGGGTCGGGCGTTCCTCGCTCATCCGCGCAACCTCGCATCGTAGTCGACCTTGAGCAGTCCGTCCGCCTGCGCACCACCGACGCCGAACAGCTCCTCGAACCGGCGGGTGGTGACCGGGACGCCGGTGGCGGCGTCCGAGACGTGCACCTTCACCGCGAAGGCGCCGAGCAGCTCGGGCAGGCGTGGTACCGAGAAGTCGACGATGTGGCGGCCTGGCCCGATGGCGAGCCCGCCGAGTGGCGTCTCCATCATCCAGATCGGCACCTCGTTCTGGCCGACGATGTAGGTGTGCAGGTACACGTGCTCGGGGGCACCCTCGGTGACGTCGAACTCGACGCTGACGGTGAGGGACTCGCCGGGGCCGTACTGCACGGTGGGCGGCCCGCCCGGCTCGTGGCTGAAGGTGACCGACTCCGGCCTGACCGTGGCGTACTGGTAGGAGACCGGTTCCCCCGCGGGCAGGCTGCCCAGCTTCTGCCGCAGCAGTTTGGTACCCACGGCCGGCGGGCCGTCGAAGAACAGCGACCCGGACTCCAAGACCAGGATGCGATCGCACATGTTCTCGATGAGGTCGAGGGAGTGCGTCACGAACAGGATCGTGCGGCCCTGGGCCCGGAATTCGGCGATCTTGGCCAGGCACTTGCGCTGGAACGCCTCGTCCCCGACGGCCAGGACCTCGTCGACGAGCAGCACGTCCGGGTCGACGTGCACGGCGACGGCGAAGCCGAGGCGGACGTACTGGCCCGACGAGTAGTGCTTGACGTCATCGTCGATCTTGTGGCGCAGCTCGGAGAAGTCGACGATGGAGTCGAAGAGCTGATCGATCTCCCGTTTGGACAGTCCGAGCAGGGACGCGTTGAGGTAGACGTTGTCCCGGCCGGAGAGCTCGCCGTTGAACCCGGCACCGAGTTCGAGCAGCGAGGCGATCCGACCGTGTACCGAGACCCGTCCGTCTGTCGGGCGCAGGATCCCGGCGAGCACCTTGAGCAGCGTCGACTTGCCCGAGCCGTTCGCACCGGCGAGACCGACCGTCTGGCCTCGTCCGATCGTCACGTCGATGTCGCGCAGTGCCCAGAAGTCGTCCCCGGCGGGGCCGCCCCGACGGACGAACCGTTCCTTCAGACTGGTCGCCCGGTTGTGGTACGAGACGAATTTCTTGCTCACTCCGGCGGCCTCGATCACCACGGGCGCCTCGCGCGCCGGGTCGGGTGACGCGGCGGCCTCCCTGCCCTCGGGCGGGGCGGCGGGGCTCGGCGGGTACGCGGACGAGTATCGGGCCACTACTGCTACTCCTTGCTGGCCGCCTGCGGACGTCCCATCATGATCGCACCGCGGTCGGCGTGCTGGCTCCCGGGGCCTTCGGCGGGCGACGAGGACAGGGCCGGTCCGCCACGGGCCGACTACAGATCCTCGGCGAAGTCCGCCTGCAGGGCGCGGAACACGTGCAGCCCCAGCCACAGCAGGGCGAGGGAGATCACCCCGGCGACGGCGAGATGTTCCAGGTAGAACGTGTAACCGGGGTTCGCCAGGATGGGGGCGGAGCCCGTCGAGTTACCCGGGGGTGGATCGTAGATCGCCCGCTGGAACGTGATGACCACGACGGCCATCGGGTTGAGCAGATACACCCAGGTCAGGTCGGCCAACCTGTTCTGGATGAGGCCGAAGGCGTACACCATGGGATTCAGCCAGAACCAGGCGAGCAGCGCCACGTCGAGCAGATGGGCGGTGTCGCGGTAACGCACGTTGAGCGCGCTGACCAGCAGGGACAGTGCCACGGTGAAGGTGAGGGCGACGGCTCCGGCCGGGACGAGCAGCAGCAGCTCGGGGCCGAGCAGGCTGTAGCCGAGCGCGAGGATCACCACGAACAGGACCAGCAGTTGCAGCAGGAAGTGCACCGCGGCGAAGCCGACCGCCGACAGGGGGAGCACGGCGAGGGGAAAGCGGACCTTCTTGACGAGGTTCGCGTTCGCCACGACGCTGCCGCAGGACGCGGACACGCTGCCCGAGAAGGCGTTCCAGACGAGCAGCCCGGACATCAGGTAAATACCGAAGCGGGGGATTCCTGATTTCAGCACGATCTGGAACACGAAGGTATACACGACGAGAAGGAGCATCGGGTTCGCCAGTGACCAGGCGAATCCCAGCGTCGACCCCTTGTACTTGACCTTGAGATCCTTGCGGATGAGATTGCGCAGCAGTTCCCAGCGCACCCTCGTCTGGGCCCGGCTGCGACGGGCCAGCCGGCTCACGTCCAGCGCGTGATGGTGCTCCGGCCCGGGCGGCCCTGGCGGACCGGTCTGCGGCTCCGGGGCGGACGGAGCCACCGGCGGCAGCGCGGCGTCAGCCAGATGTGACACGGCCCGCCCTCCCCGTCTCCCGAACGCGCGGGTACCGCTCGCCGCCATGGCGCGACTGGAGCTGCACCTGTCCGCTCCTCCTCGACACTTCGGCTCGACACTTCGGCTCGACACTCTGGCTCGACGCTTCGGGGACCTGAACACTACCGAGACCGAGGCGCCCCTGGTTCGTCCCACGTCCAAGCGGGTTCCGCGACTCGACCGGCCGTCTTTTCCGGCTACCGAGAGTATCGCCCTGCTTGCGGAAGAATAGTCAATGGTGTCCAGGGTCGAACTGGCCCGCTTCTCGTCAGAATCGGACGGTACCGTGCCATCGCCGGGCGGGCGACGCCACCCACTCCGGTGGCCGACGGCCAGAGCACGGTTCATAGTATTGATCCGTCCATCTGGCTTCGGCCGGCCGAGGCCGCGGGGGAGAATCCCGACGCACGCCGGCCGTCGTGGCTGACCCGGCGGAGGCGGTCGTAACCGGCCGCATGGAGCGGTCGTAACCGGCCGCACGGAGAGGACGGTCGTGTTCACCGACGTCCGGCTACGCGAAGTGTGGTCGCACCTGGAGTCGGGCGGGGCACAGGCCCTGACTCTGGATGTCTTCGACACCCTCCTGTGGCGCATGGTGCCAGAGCCCGCCCATGCCTTCGTGCTGTTGGGCCGGCGGCTCGCGGACGCGGGCCACCTGCCCGCCAGCGTCTCCCCGGGCGAGTTTGCCCGGCTGCGGGTCCACGCCGAGCAGCTGGCCCGCCTGCACGCCGAGGCCACCCGCGGTACCCATGAGGTGCGGCTGGACGAGATCTGGCAGCTGCTGCTGCCTGCGCTACCCGGTGCCCCCGGCGTCCAGGACCTCCTGGACGCAGAGGTCGCGGTCGAACGCGAGCTCTGCCGCGCCGACCTCGCCGTGGTGGAGCTCGCCGAGCTCGCCATGACGAAGCTCGGCCTGCCGGTCTACCTGCTGTCCGACACGTACTTCTCGGCCGGCCAGCTCGAACGGCTGCTGAACCGGCCGGAGCTGGCCGGCGTGCCCTTCACCCACATCTTCACCTCCTCCGACGCAGGGACGTCGAAGAGTGACGGGCTGTTCCAGCACATGCTCGCAGCGTCGAACCTGCGGCCGTCCCGGGTCGTGCACCTTGGCGACCACCCCGTCGCCGACGTCGAGGGCGCCCGCGAGCACGGGCTTGTCGCCATCCATTACCCGAAGTACTCCGGGGCGCTGGAGCAGACCCTTGAGCTCGAGGGTCTGCGTAAGGCGCCGAGCGACGACCTCCCGATCGACCCGGTAGACGGCGACTACGGGATGACCGCGTTGCGAGCCCGGTCACTGCACCGTGCCGACGCCCTCGCGGTCCCCGCGGGGCTGCGCCGGTACTGGGAGGCCGGCGCGACGGTCTTCGGGCCGGTCTTCACCGGTTTCGCGGAGTGGGCTGTGGAACGGGCCCGTGACTTCGGCGCCGACCACATCCACTGCCTGATGCGGGAGGGCGACTTCCTTTCCCGCCTGCTCGTCGGTCCCGGCGAGGATGTCGGGGTCACCATTTCGACGCTGTGGGCGTCGCGGCAGGTGTGCGCGCTGGCCAACGTCTTCGAGGGCAACCCCGAGGAGCTCAGGAGCTTCCTGGTCCGTCGGCACGCGCCGAGTGTGGGGCAGTTGCTGCGCCAGCTCGGGGTCCGGCTGGAGAACGTCGCCGGCATCTCGGCGCTGGCCGACCGCCGCCTCGACGTGCCCGGCCTGCTCGACGACACCCTCGAGGCGCTCTGTTCCGATGAGCGGATCCGCAGCGAGATCGTGCTGACCGCGTCCCGCCTGCGTGAGCGTTACGTGCGCTACCTCGACAGCCAGCTACCCGAGAGCGGCCGGGTCGTCTTCCTCGACCTGGGCTGGGGCGGGACGATCCAGGCGCTGCTCACCCGGCTGCTCGCCTCCACCGGCCGCGGGCTGGACATCCTCGGCCTGTACCTGGCTACGAACCAGGCGGCGATGACGCACCGGTTGGCCGGTCTGGAGCTGGAGGGATATGTTGCGACAAGCGGTCAGCCCGAGACCCTGGCGAACCAGCTCATGCGTAGCCCCGAGGTACTCGAGCAGCTTTGCATGCCCGACGTCGGGTCACTGGTCTCCTTCGACGAGATGGGTAATCCGGTGCTCAGCATCGACCGGACCTCGCGGACGCAGGTCGCCCAGCGAGCCGCCGTCCAGGACGGCGTCCTGGCCTTCCAGCGGGAATGGCTGCGTTACCGGCGCTCGGAGACCCCGATGCCGTCGCTGGCCTGCGCCGGGGCGCGCCAGGCGGGGCTGCGGACGCTGACCCGCTTCGTCGCCCGGCCGACCGCGGTGGAGGCCGCGGCCTTCGGTGCCTGGGCGCACGACGACAACTTCGGCTCCGACGCCACCGAGGGCCTGCTGCCGCCGGAGCTGGTCCGCCGGATGCCGTATCTCACCCCGGCCGACATCGACCGGATCTCCATGCGCGAGCTTTACTGGCCCGCCGGGGTGGCCGGGGTCGCGAACCGGCCGCTGGCCGTGATCAGCGGGCTGGCCGCCGCCGCGGGCATCCCGCCGGAGGAGGTCTCGCCCGAGGCCGCGGCGGGGCCCGTGGAAGTCTACATCGACACGGGCGGGGACTTCGTCAACGGTCCGAAGGAGACGGCGGTCACCCGGTCGGCCCGCGACGGCCTGTCGATCGTCCGGCTCAGCCTGGAGGCGGTCGGGGTACGCCGGATCCGCATCGACCCGGCGGGTCGGCGCGGTCTGCTCCGCCTGGACTGGCTGACGCTGTCCTTTCATATCAACAACACCCCAGAGCCGGACAAGATAACCATCACCTCGCTGGACGATCCCGCCCAGCAGCTCGCCCTCCTCGGCTGCCGGCTGCTCCAGCCGAACCTGGTAGAGATCACCGGGGACGACCCACAGTTCGTCTACACGATCGACCTCGCCACACAGCCGCAGCTCGCCGGGGTCTACGCCCTCGACGTCGAGCTGGCGTTCGGCTGGATGGGCATCCGGGGTGATCCGCTGGCCCTGCCCGCGGCGGAGCCCGCCCGCGACGGTCTGCCGCTGCGGGCGGCCCGCAAGATCCGGCGCGAGCTCGGGGGATCGCGGTGACGGACCACCCGGACTCAGAGCGCAGCGAGGTTCGGGACAGTTTCGCCGAGCTCGCCGCCGTCGCCGCCGGGATGGACGCCGGAACGGACCTCGAGGCCCGACCAGGCACCGGACCGGGCACCGGACCAGGCACGGCGCCCACCTGGCAGGGCGATCACGCCGTCGAGGTCGGGGACGCCGCCGAACCCACGCTGGCGCCCCTGCTCCTGCACTCCCTGTCCGATCTGCGCGAGATCTGGGTGCCGCTGCTGGAGACGTCCGGGGCGCGCAGCATCGCGGAGATCGGTTCCGAGAGCGGGGTCACCACCTCGCTCCTCGTCGACCTGCTGCGCCGTGGCGGTGGCGGGCGGTTAGTGGTCATCGATCCCGAGCCCGGGGTGTCGCCGGCCTCCGGCGGGGGCCTCGATGTGCACGTGATCCGGGGGCACAGCCCGCAGGCGCTCGACGGCCACGCGCCGACCGACGCCTACCTCATCGACGGGGACCACAACTACGCCACCGTGCACGGCGAGCTCACCGAGATCGACCGAGCGGTCACCTTGTTCGGCCGGTCCTACTTTCCCCTGGTGATCCTGCACGACGTCGGCTGGCCGGCAGGCCGGCGCGACCAGTATTACAACCCCGACCGCATTCCCGAGGGCGCCCGGCAGCCGCACTCGTGGGACGTCGGTGTCGAGATCGACAACAGGGAGACGGTTCCCGGGGGATTTCGGGGCATGGGAGCCTTCGCCTGGGCGCTGACCGAGGGCGGTCCGCGTAACGGGGTGCGCACGGCCGTCGAGGACTTCGTCGCAGACCACCCTGACCTGCGTTTCTTCACCGTGGCACCGATCTTCGGGTTGGGCGTGGTGATCGACCGGCGGGCTCCCTGGGCGCGTCGCGTCGCCGACCTGCTCATTCCGTGGGTGTCCAACCGGCTACTTTCCCGCCTGGAGCGCAACCGCATCGACCTCTACCTGCACGTCCTGCGGTTGCAGGACACCGCGGCGGCGGTCGCCCGGGCGCGGCAGCGGGAGTGGGCGCGCCTGGACGACGAGCGCAGCCGGCTCGCGGCCATCGAGCTCGAGCACCTGCACCGTATCGCCCAGCTTGAGCAGGAGGTCGCCGAGCTCCGCCGGCGCGAGCAGGAACGCGAGGAGCGGTGGGCCCAGAGCCACTGGGCGGCCGCGGACGTCGACGAGCCCAAGCTGATGCAGGTCGCGCGGATCGCGAACTCGGTGCTGCGGTCCCGGCTGAGCACCACCGGACAGGACCGCCTGGCGAGGGTACAGACGCGGATCGCCGATGCCGGCGCGGGTCGCGGCGCCCTGCCCGCGCTGCGCCGTCGCTCGGCCACCCCGGTGCCACCCCCGCCGGCAGCGGCGCCGCCGGGCATGCGGCGACCGCCCTCGGAGCGGACCTCGGATGGTCAGCAGACCGGTTGGTAGGGCACGTCTGAGATGTGGCGCTGCCATTCGGCATCGGTGATCTGCTTCGACGGGTCGGCGCACGCGGCGGCGATCAGGTCGGCGTCACCGATCCGGCTGATGCGCACGGTGTAGTCGTCGCTTGCCGTGGCGATGCTGTGGCTGTCCGGTGTCCACGCCAGGGCCTGCACCCAGTCCCCGTGCCCGGTGATGGTGCCGATCGCCGGCGGCCGGCCCGGTTCGGTGACATCCCACAGGTGCACCGTGGTGTCCCAGCCCGCGGTGGCCAGGGTCCTGCCGTCCGGGCTGAACGCCACGTCGAACACCCATTTCTCGTCGGCCGGGAAGGAAGCGGTGGCCGCCGGCCGAGACGGATTGGTGATGTCCCAGATTCGGGCCGTACCGTCATAGGCGCCCGTGGCGAGGCGCCGGCCGTCCGGGCTGAAGGCGACCGCCCACACGTAGTCGGTGTGCGCGGTGATGGCCGCGAGCGGTCGCGGCCGGCGCGGATCGGTGACGTCCCACAGCCGGGCCGTCCGGTCGGCGCTGGCGGTCGCCAACAGGTGACCATTCGGGCTGAACGCGACCTCGTTCACCCAACTGGTGTGGCGGTCGAGCACGGACAGTTGACTGGGGCGGCGCGGATCGGTGACGTCCCACAGCCGGGCCGTGTTGTCATAGCCCGAGGTGGCGAGGACCTTCCCGTCCGGGCTGAACGCGGCGTCGAGTACCCAGCCGTTGTGTCCGAGGATGACGGAGAGTTCGACGGGGTGGCGCGGATCGCCGAGGTCCCACAGGATCACCGACCGGTCGTAGCTGACCGTGGCGAGCAGCCGTCCGTCCGGGCTGAACGCCGCGTCGAGCGTCCACGAGGTGTGCCTGGCCAGGGTGGCGAGCTTCACCGGATGGGAACGCGCGGAGATGTCCCACAGCTGGACGAGGTTGTCGGCACCGGTCGAGGCCAGCAGGCGCCCGTCCCGGCTGATGTCCACACCGAGCGCCGACTGCGTGTGCCCGTCGAGCACCGTCGCCGTCGCGGCGGCGAAGGAGGTGCGCAGGGCGGCGCGGGCCTCCCGCACCGGGCTGATGCGGTAGGCCGCCAGGGACAGCCGGGCGGCCAGGTTCGCATCGGAGTTGCGGACGGCCTCGGCGGCCAGAGCGACGCGAGCGGCCGTCTCCTCCCGGCTCGGCCGCCGGTCACTGCCGGTGGTGAGCGCGAATGGTATGAGGGCCGCGATGAGCAGGACCGCGAGGAGCGGGGCGGCCAGCAGCGCGACGCGGCGCCAGTTCCACCGGCCGCGGTCCCGTGCCGACAGGTCGACGGGCGGCCCGGCGCCGACCGACCCGCTTGAGGCAGACCCGCCCGGGGCAGACATCTGTCCGGGCGCGCAGCGGTCCGGGTCGGTCCGCTGCGGGGGCGCGGGCATCGACACCCCGGCACGGATGACGCGGGTCACCTCCGGGTCGGGATGCGTGGTCGGACCCATTCCGACCAGACGCAGGAACAGCTCCTGGGCACTCGGCCGGGTGGCCGGGTCCTTGCGCATGGCCTCTTCGACGATCGGCCGCAGGGCTGGAGCGAGACCGTCGAGCAGTGGTTCGCGGTGTACGACGCGGTAGAGCTGCACCGGCGTCGGCCCGTCCCCGAAGGGGAAGGAACCGGTGCCCGCATAGGTCACCAGGCCACCCCACGCGAAGACGTCCGCCGCCGCCGTCACCGGCTCGCCGTTGGCCTGCTCCGGGGCCATGAACGCCGGTGTACCGATCCGCTGGATCTCCTGGCTGAGCATCGTCGGGGCGTCCAGCGCCCGGGCGATGCCGAAGTCGATGACGCGGGGACCCAAGGCTGAGAGCAGCACGTTGGACGGTTTGAGATCACGGTGTACGAGGCCGGCGCCGTGGATGGCGGTCAGCGCCGCGGCCACGCTGACCGCGACGCGCTCCAGGTCGGCCGACCGCAGCGGGCCGTCCGCGGCCACCGTCTGGGCGAGGGTGAGGCCGTCGATGTACTCGGTGACGAGGTAGGGCCGCCCGTCCGGCGGATCGACGACGCCGAGTACCTCGGCGGTGCAGAAGCGGGCGACCCGGCGCGCGATGTCGGCCTCCCGGCGGAACCGGGCCCGGAACTCGGGCACCCGGGCCAGGTCGGGCCGAATGACCTTGACCGCGACGAGCCGGCCGGCGTGCTCGGCGACGTCCGGCCTGCCCCGCCCGAGGAAGACGGTCCCCATCCCGCCCTCACCGAGGCGTCCCAGCAGCGTGAACTGGCCCAGTTCGGTCGGGTCGCCGCTGTCGAGGGGCTCGATGGACGGCCCCGTCAGACCGCTGCCGCCCACCGGGCCGAAGCCCGGCGCCGAGGACGTCCCCCGTCCCGACCGAGCGGCGGGTCCGGAGGGCGTCTCGGGTCCCACGGGGTTCGCTTCGGAGGCGGGGTCGGGTCGAGCGGGCGATGCGGACGGGGGCGCCACCGTCCCCGCGTTGCCCGTCTCCCGCTTGCGGCGCAAGACCCCTCCCGAACCGAGATGGTTGACATCGCGGATCCTATGCGCCTCGGAATCACCATCCGAGGCCCCCGAGCCCCGATGCGCAGCGCCGCCGTGGCCGGTTGCGCCTTGTCCGAGGCCCAGGATTCAGTGTTACTCTCCGTGAGAGAACGCGCACGATGGTCGGATGGTTTCCGGTTCCTTGTCGGCGATGCCGGATCAGGGGGAGCGCGGATGCCCCGCGGCGGAGGGGCCCTGGCCGGTGGGCTCCGGACTCGTGCCGGCCGCCGGGCCCGAGCCGGTGACCGCCTTCGAGCCGGTGGTGGCATCCGGCGCGCCGGCGGTCCGCGGCCGTTTCGGCGGCAGGTGCGACGGATACGGCGCGAGGGGTGGAGCCGGCCGCTGTCCCGTCGATGGCGACCGTCCCCTGGACGAGGACGGAGGCTGAGCGGGGGCCCCGCCGGCGGAGCGGGTGGCCGGACCGCCGGTGACAAGGACCCCGATGCAGCAGGCCAGGGCTGCCACGGCGAGGACGCACACCGCGCCGGCAAGCCACGTCAGGGCGCCCTGCGGCCATGGGGCCCACGCCACCATCGCGTCCCACGCGTCGCTGAGGTCGCCGCCCGTGGGTCGCCAGAAGTGCGGAAACACCATCGAGATCGCCCAGGCCTGCAGGGTGGTCGCGCCGGCCAGGAAGAGCAGCGGCATGATCCGGGAGAGATAACGGCCGGTCGCCGCCGCACCCATCCCGACCCCGATCGCCAGCGACGCCAGGCCCGCGTACAGGTAGCGGCCGGAGATCCCGCTGACGTGGAAGTACCTGTCGAAGTTCTTCGCGGACTGCAGGGTCATCAGGCCGAACAGCGCCCAGGTGGGCCAGAGCAGGAACAGCAGGTCCACCCGGATGCGTCCGGTCCGGGCCCGGATGAGGGCGAGGGCGAAGAAGACGATGACGACGGCGGTGCCCGTGCGCACCGGGACCGTCGTCAGGTTGACCTCGAACCATCCGAAGGATCCCCACCAGCGCAGGATCGTCCCGTTGATCAGCAGCTCGGTGTAGGCACCCCAGTCGTCGCCCAGATACTGGCCGAGCGGGAATCCCGGCGTCTCCGGTTGGAAGGTGCCGTAGCGGACGATGTTGACGATCCACCACCAGCCGCCGAGCGCGATCGCCAGCGCGCCGCCAAGCAGCAGCTGGCGCCAGGGCACGCGAAGCGCGGAGGCGGGTGGTCCCGCGGGTCCGGCCTCGGCGAGCAGGAAGGGCTCCGTCCCGGTGGGGTGAGGGCCCGTTGTGCGGGGGCCGGTTGTGCGGGGGCCGGCGGGGTAAGGGGTGGCCGGGTAAGGGGCGATGGCGGCTGGTCCGGTTACTGCCACGGCGACCGCTGGTCCCCGCGCCCACGCAGCCCGGGCGTCGCGTCGGGCCCGGCCCCAGGCGACGAGGTAGGCCAGCGCCGCCATGGGAACCAGCGTGATCGCCAGTGACTTCGTCATCAGGGCGAGGCCGACGAAGACCCCCGTCCAGGTCGCGGTGCGCAGGGAGGTGTCCCCGCGCAGCACGTAGACGATCGAGACCGTGGCCAGGCCGCTGGTCAGAACCAGCAGGTTGTCGTTGTTGACGCTGGATCCGATGTGGGTGAGCTGGGGGATCCCGAGCGGTACCAGGGCGGCACAGATCCCCGCCACCCGGCTGCCACCGCTGAGCCGGTTCGCCCCGGCCCAGGCGAGCAACGGCAACGGCGCGACCATTGCCACGCTGATCAGGCGCAGGATCCCGATGATCTCGTCCCAGCGCAGGTGGTCGCCACCGCCGGGGACGGCCTTGAGAATCATGGCGTCAACCCAGTAGTACAGCGGGGGATGCTGCACGAGCTGCTGGATGCTACCCTCCGGCGCCGGCGTCCGGTCCAACTCCTCCCAGCTGGGACGATCGTGGCGGGGGACGGCGTCGGCCGCGGTGAACGGGCCGGCGGACAGGTCGCGGGGCCGCTCCTCGGATCCGTAGGGGGCAGCCATGATCGCCCCCACGCCGCCCTGCGTCACGATCGCATGGCCCGGATGCGGCCAGCCCTTGCCCTCGACGAGCCGCATCACAGCGTCCACGTGGTTTGGTTCGTCGGGCGCATGGTATTGCGGCATCATCACCGACCAGCCGGCCAGCAGCGCGGTGAAGAGCAGGGTGATCACCCAGATGGCCGCGGGGATGGTGCGGAGAATCCCCCACGGCCGGAAGCGCGTCCCCATCGGGAACACGTCTCCGCCGGCCTCGGCGTCGGCGCGGGCCGTTGCGGTCGAATCCACAGAGTCACCCACGAGTGGCAGAGTCCCATCGGACGAAGGTGGAGTCATGCTACGGACCCCCGATTCCCCGTCGACATCATGGGTGCCCTTCTCCCGTCAGCCCTGGTCGCGCACGGTGGTGAGGGTGCTCCCGGGCGGGTGTCCAGACCGTTGTCGCGGTGTTCCCGGACCGTCAGTGTTCCCGGACCATCAACGTCGCAGCCCGCAACCATCATCCTGACCGCCCGAGGGCCGGTTCACCGTCATTGAATCGGGAGGTCGATACGGATGTCCTCGGCTATCCGGCTGCGAAGTCCGCCGGATAGCAGGACCTGTCGGATAGCAGGATCTGTCGGATTTCGGCGAGGCGAAGATTCCGGTTTAGGCGTGGCCGCGGAGGTGTCCGCGTGGCACGCGGACAGCCGAGGCCGCCTTTGACGTCCGACTGCCCCCGACGTCCGGCTTCCCACCCTGGCGTCCGAGGTCCGAGGTCCGGCGTCCGGAGCGCGTGATCCGGACGCCGGATCAGCGCCAGGAGTCGATGTGGCCGACGATCTTCGCGGGGGATCCGGCGGCGACGGCTTTGGGCGGCACGTCCCGGGTCACCACCGAGCCCGCGGCGACGACGGCGCTCTCGCCGATCGTCACGCCCTTGAGCACGATGGCCCCCGCGCCGATCCAGGCCCGGTCCTCCAGCACGATCGGTCCGCTCATCGGCTGCTCCACGCCGTCGACGACCATCGGGTGAAAGTCGTTGTCGAGTAGCTGGGTGTCCCACGAGACGTTGCAGCAGGCGCCGATCGAGACGCGTTCGCGCACGAGGATCTTGGCGAACCCGTTGATGTTCGCCCCGGGGCCGAGTTCCAGCACGCCCGAGTCGACGACGATCCGCACGCCCCGCTGCAGCGACACGACACCTTCGCAGCGCAGGCGGCCCTCGGGATGCACCCGGATGATCGAGGTATCGCGTCGGGTCGACAGCCCGAACGCGCCGAGCCCCACCCGCAGCGCCGCGCCCTCGGCGAACTCGATGCGCTCCCGGCCTTCGATCACGGTGGGGGAACCGGTCCAGATCGGTTGCCTGTATGCGAGCGGGTAACGCAGCCCGGCCACGAACGAGCGGGCCGAGGTCTCCTGCGCCGCCCGCAGCGAACGAACGTGCCGCACATACTCCCGCAGATCACTTTTGAACGCACCCACGGAGCAACAGTAGGCGCTGCCCAGGTGGCCGGACCGCCCGGCTGTCGGCTCGCCGGGTCGGGCGTGCCACCCTAGAGTCGTGCGCGAGCCCTCGACGGAGCGTGCACCACCGCCACGGACCGGCGATCGGAGCGGGAACGACGACGTCGGACCGCCAGGACGCCGGCCCGGGACGCCGCTGGGCCGGAACGACGACCGGGAGCCACACCGACGTGAGTGTCAGCGCCATCCACCGACCTGAACATCCGCAGGCCGGCACCCCAGTGCAGGCGGCTTCCGGGGACGGCGTCGCCGCCGTCGGTCCGGACGCCCCCTACGTGACCATCGTGCTGCCCTGCTACAACGAGCAGGACCATGTGCTGCTCGAACTCGAGCGCATCACCGCCGCGATGGACGCGAGCGGTTACTCCTACGAGGTCCTGGCGATCGACGACAAGTCGACCGACAACACGCTCGCGGTGCTGCGCGAGGTGGCCCCGCGGTTTCCGCGCATGCGGGTGATGCCGTTCCGCCGCAACGGTGGTTCCGGCACGGCCCGCCGGATCGGGACCCAGGAGGCCCGCGGCAAGATCGTCGTCTGGACCGACGCGGACATGACGTACCCGAACGAGCGCATCCCGGAGTTCGTCCGTTACCTGGACGACAACCTCGACGTCGACCAGGTCGTCGGGGCGCGCCGCACCGAGGAGGGCACTCACAAGTGGGCCCGGGTGCCGGCGAAATGGTTCATCCGGATGATCGCCCAGCGGCTGTCCGGCATGAAGATTCCCGACCTCAACTCCGGGCTTCGCGCCTTCCGCCGGGACGTCTCCCTGCCCTATCTGCGGCTGCTGCCCCCCGGTTTCTCCTGCGTCACCACGATCACGATGTCCTTCCTGTCGAACCAGCATCCGGTGGATTACATCCCGATCGATTACGCAAAACGGTCCGGAACGTCGAAGTTCCATCCCTTCCGGGACGCGCGGCGTTACATCCTTCAGGTGCTGCGGATGGTGATGTACTTCGATCCGATCAAGGTTCTCATGCCGGTCGCCCTGTGGATCATGGGCTTGGGTTTCGTCAAGCTGATCGTGGACCTGATCCGCTACGACTTCCATGTGGCGACGTCAACGCTGCTGGCGATTCTGGTCGGCTTCCAGATCGTCGTGCTGGCGTTGATCGGCGATCTGGTGGCCCGCTCGCGCAGCGACACCTGACCGGCGTGCGCATCGCGATCGTCGGTCCGACCCATCCCTACAAGGGGGGGATCGCGCAGCACACCACCGAGCTCGCGCACCGGCTGTCGGCGCGGGGCCACGAGGTGGCGGTCGAGTCCTGGTCGGCGCAGTACCCCGCGCGGCTCTATCCCGGCGTGCAGCGCGTCACCGAGCCCGAGATGGAGCCGTTCGAGGTCACCCGCTACCCGTTGTCGTGGCGCCGGCCGGACGGATGGATCCGGCTCGGCAGGCGCCTGCGGCGGCAGGCCGACGCGGTGATCCTGGTCGTCGTCACTCCCGTGCAGGCCCCGGCGTACCTGGGCGTCCTCGGCGCACTGCGGGCCCGGGGGCCGCGCGGCCGGGGCACGGCTTCCGGGCGAGCGGGTTCCGGGGGTGCGGACCCCGGGGGTGCGGGTCCCACGGTCGTCGCGCTCTGCCACAACGTCCTGCCACACGAGCGCCGGGCCGTGGACGAACCGCTGACCAGTGCGGTGCTGCGCCGGTCGTCGGCTGTTCTCGTCCACACGCCGGCCCAGGCGGAGCTCGCCGCGCGCCTCACCCCTGCTCCGGTCCTGGTGGCCGAGATGGCCACGCACCTGTGGTCCTCGGCTCTGTCGTCCTCGCCGCCCGGGCCGGTGGCCGGCCGCGGTGGGCCATCCGCCGACGTCACCCGGCGCAACCTGCTGTTCTTCGGGCTGGTGCGGCCGTACAAGGGACTGGACGTCCTGCTGCGGGCGTTGGCCCGCGGGCCGGCGGACGTCCGTCTCACCGTCGCCGGCGAGTTCTGGGGCGGGACGGGGGAGATCGCCCGGCTGGTCGAGGAGCTCGGCCTGGCCACCCGGGTGGACCTGCGGTCGGGCTATGTCGACGCGGCGGAGGTGCCCGCGCTGTTCGCTGGTGCCGACGCCCTGGTGCTTCCCTACCGGGCCGGAACGGCGTCGCAGAACGTCGGTCTCGCGCACCTGCACGGCGTGCCGGTCGTGGCGACCACGGTGGGAACGCTCGCCACCACGGTCCGCGATGGGGTGGACGGTCTACTCGTGCCGCCCGACGACGCGGAGGCGCTGGCGGTGGCGCTGCGGCGGCTCTACGAGCCCGGCGTGCTCGCCGGTTTGCGCTCGAAGGTCATACCGCCGGACGTTGACGGGGCGTGGGAGCGTTACCTTGATGTGACGTTGGGCGCGCTTGGGCGCACATGAGCCGTGGCGCATACGCGAGTCACGGCCCATCCATGGGTCACGGCCCATCCATGGGTCACGGCCCACGGGTGAATCGTGGACTCGGAAGGCGGAGTGGAATGAGCAAGGCGGACCGGATCGGCGGGGCTGACTGGACGGGCGGGGCCGACCTGTGAGCCCGGTGCGGGACGACGCCCTCGCCTTCGTGGGCCATCAGGTACATGTCATGCGCCGCCGGGAGGTCGGCACCCTGCTGTCGTGGGCGGGAGAACTGGCCGGGCGCACCCTGCTCGATGTGGCCGGCGGTGACGGCTACTGGGCCGGCCAGGCCGTCCGTCGCGGGGCTCGGGCGGTGTGCCTCGACCTCGCCCGGCACAAGCTGCAGTTCGGTCGCCGGCTGCGCGGGCATCCCGGGCTCGTCGAGGGGGACGCCTTGGCGCTGCCGTTCGCCGCGGCCACGTTCGACGTCGTCATGTCGGTCTGCGCCATCGAGCACTTCGACGATGGTCCGGCCGCGCTTGCCGAGATGGCGCGGGTGCTGCGTCCGGGTGGCGACCTGGTGATGTCCGCCGACGCCCTCACCCGGGCGGCGTCCTGGCCGGACCTGTTCGACCGGCACCGCGAGCGCTACCACGTCAGGCACACCTATTCCGGCGACCATCTCGCCAAGCTGCTCGATGATGTCGGGCTTGAGGTCATCCGGCAGACGTACATGTTCCGCAGCGAACGCGCCGAGCGGCTCTACCTGACTTTGTCCGCCAAGGGCGGCAGGACGGGATGGAACGCCGCGGCCGTGCTCTCGCCGGCCGTCGCCCTGTCGGACCGGCGGGCTCCCGACACCGCGGGCAGCGTCGTACTCACCCACGCCCGCAGACGGGAGGGCTGAACGATGGCGCCCGCCGGCCGGTCGGCAGGCCCGGGCCCCGGCCGTGAACCGCGCCGGCAGCCGGAGCACGACCCGCGGACGGGCCCGCCGGCGCCCCCCACCTCCCTGCGCAACCAGCGCATCCTCGCCGCCGTCCTGACAGTGCTGCTGTTCGGGCTGATCGTGGCCGGGACGGGTGCCGGGTTCGCGCTCTTCGGCCATCGGGGCTGGGGATACCTGGTCGGCGGGATCTCCTGCGTCGTGATGGTACTCGCGGCTCTGCGCGCCCGCGGCCGCTGACCCGCTGACCCGCCGGCCCGCTGACCCGCCGGCCCCGGCTGTCCGGGGACCGGGCCGGCTGTCCGGGGACGGAGGAGGCAGGGGCAGACTGTGACCCGTGCGTGTGGGTTTCCTTGTCGAGCAGCTGCTCGCGCCGGTTCCCGGCGGGACCGGGCGCTACTCCGCCGAACTCGCGGCGGCGCTCGCCCGCACCGCCGCTCCCGAGGATCGGGTGACCGGGTGGTGTGCCGGGCGCCGAGAGGTCGGTCCGGCCGTGCTGCCCGGCGTCCTCGGTCCGTTCCGGCTCGGTCTGCCTCGCCGCGCACTCGCCGTGGCCTGGGCGCGTGGCGTGGGTCCGGCTCCGACGGGGGTAGACGTCATTCACGCTCCGACCCTGCTGGTGCCACCCGCGGGTGGCACCCGGGGGTTCGTGACCGGTTCGGTGGCGGACGCCCTGCGCGGCCTCGACGACCGGACCGGGTCCCGGCGCGGGCAACGGTCCGGTGGCTCCCGGCGTTCTCCTGGTTATCGGCGTTCTCCTGGTTATCGGTGCTCCCCTGGTTATGTGGACTCATATCCACCTTCCGGACTTTCCGGCGCGCCGCCCCGTCCGTCGCTGGCTTCCTGGGCCTCCGGAACCGTCGCGCCGGCCCTGGGCGATGCCCTGGACCGGCGCCGGCCGCGCCCGAAGCTCGTCGTGACGATCCACGACGCCGTTCCCTGGACGCATCCCGAGACCCTGACCCCGCACGGGGTCCGGTGGCACCGGCTGATGGGCGAACGGGCCGCACGCCACGCCGACGCGATCGTCGTGCCGACGCTCGCGGTGGCGGCCGAGATCGCCCGGCATCTGCCGATCCCCGAAGATCGCCTGCACGCGATCGGGGAGGGAGTCGCCGACGCGGTGGTCCGGGTTCCGCCCGATGCCGACGCCCGCGCCGCGCGGATGGGGCTACCCCCTCCGGGGCGTTATCTACTCACCCTCGCCACGCTCGAACCCCGTAAGGGCCTCGACACCGCGCTCGCGGCGCTGCGACGACCGGACGATCCGGGCCTGCCGTTGGTCCACGTCGGCGCGACCGGCTGGGGTGGGCTGGACGTGCGCGCGGCGGCGGCCAGGCACGGTCTGGGCGCGGACCGGGTGCGCACCCTTGGGCGGCTCAGTGACGAGGATCTCGCCGTGGTCCTGTCCCGTGCGGGCGTATTGCTCGCGCCGAGCCGGTCGGAGGGCTTCGGGCTGCCGGTCGTCGAGGCGATGGCGCACGGTGTGCCGGTCATCGTCTCGGATGCCCCCGCGCTGGTCGAGGTCGGCGGGGACGCCGCCGTGGTGGTCGGGGTGGACGACCCGGCCGCGCTGGGCGCCGCGGTGGCGAAGGTCATGGGCGATCCGGACCTGCGGGGGCGGCTGTCGGAGTCTGGACGTCTCCGTGCCCGGTCATTTACCTGGAAAGGGGCAGCACTGGCGACGTGGGCGCTCTACCGTCGAGTCAGCGGTTCCCCCGCCGTGTCCGTCGCCGACGACGGGCGGGCGTAGTGTTGCCCCCGTTGAGAAGCAAGCGGTCACCGTGAAGCAAGCGACCACCCCGTCGCGGGTGGCGCGTCAGGGAGGGAGCGCCGTGGGACCCCGGGTGCTCGTCGACGCCACTTCGGTCCCGGCCGACCGTGGTGGCGTAGGGCGTTATGTCGACGGGTTGGTCGCGGCGCTGGGCGCGACCGGCGCGGACATGGCGCTCGTCTGCCAACGGTCGGATGAGGAACGCTACAGCCGGATGGCCCCACACGCCACCGTTCTGTCCGGGCCGGCGGCCATCGCCCACCGGCCCGCGCGGTTGGCCTGGGAACAGACCGGGCTGCCACTGGTCGCCGAACAGGTGAATGCCGATGTCATCCATTCACCGCACTACACGATGCCGTTGCGGGCGCACCAGCCCGTGTGCGTGACGATTCACGATGTCACCTTCTTCACCGAGCCCGACATGCACACCGCGGTGAAGGGCACGTTCTTCCGGTCCGCGATGCGCACCGCGGTGCGCCGGGCGGCCCGGATCATCGTCCCCTCGAAGGCCACCCGGGACGAGTTGGTGCGGGTGCTCGACGGGGAGTCGACGACCACCGACGTCGCCTACCACGGCGTCGACACGTCGACCTTCCATCCGCCGACCGAGGAGGACAAGCGGCGGGTGCGCCGCCGGCTCGGGCTCGGCGACTCGCGCTACGTCGCGTTCCTCGGGATGCTGGAGCCGCGCAAGAACGTGCCGAACCTCATCCGGGGCTGGGCCGAGGCGGTGCACTGGCGGGACGAGCCGCCCGCGCTCGTCCTGGCCGGCGGCTCCGGCTGGGACGACGACGTCGATGCCGCCGTCGCCTCGGTGCCGAGCCACCTGCGGGTGATCCGGCCGGGTTATCTGCGCTTCTCCGACCTGCCGGGCTATCTGGGAGGTTCGTCACTGGTGGCGTATCCCTCGCACGGTGAGGGCTTCGGGCTGCCGGTGCTGGAGGCGATGGCCTGCGGCGCCCCGGTTCTCACCACGCCGCGTCTGTCGCTGCCGGAAGTCGGCGGCGACGCCGTCGCCTACACTCAGCCGGACGCCGGCTCGATCGCCCGGGAGATGGGCGCCCTGCTCGATGACGCCGAGCGGCGCAGGCAACTCGGTGAGGCCGGTCTCGCCCGGGCCCGGGAGTTCACCTGGGCGGCCAGCGCCGAGGCGCATCTCGCGAGCTACGCGCGGGCGGTCGCCGAGCACTGAGGCGCCCGTCGGCCCGGCCCCGGGGCAAGGACCGCCGCAAAGGGCGCGCTACGGTCTCCTCGGTGCACAAGGTGCCGTGCGTCGTCACGGGAATGTGTCGGGCGACCGGTGGTGGGCGAGAACGGGCGGGCGAGACATGGGTGTGGATCCGGAGATCCGGGTCGTCGTCGTGACCTTCCGGTCCGGGGAGGTGATCGGAGCCTTCCTCGACTCGCTGGCGAAGGCGACCACGCGGCCCTACGAGGTCGTCGTGGTGGACAACTCGCCGCACCTCGACGAGGGCACGGCGGCGGCCGCCGAGCGGGCCGAGGTGCGCTTGGTGCGCCCGGGTCGCAACCTCGGCTACGGCACCGCGGTCAACCGTGGTGCCGCCGGAGCCCGCGGGCCCTGGCTGGTGATCTCCAATGCCGACATCTCCTTCGCGCCCGGTGCGGTCGACGAACTGCTTGCCGCGGCCGACCGCTGGCCGGGGGGCGGGGCCTTCGGCCCGGGGATCATCAATCCGGACGGGGCGCTCTACCCCTCGGCCCGGGACCTGCCCTCGCTCGGCCGCGGGGTGGGGCACGCCTTGTTCGGCTGGTGTTGGCCGACGAACCCGTGGACGGCCTCCTATCGGCGGGAGCGGGGTCTCCCCCAGGAGATGACCGCCGGCTGGTTGTCCGGTTCCTGCCAGCTGCTGCGCCGGGAGGCGTTCGAGGCGGTCGGCGGGTTCGACGAGTCCTACTTCATGTTCATGGAGGATGTCGACCTCGGCCGCCGCATCGGCGAGGCGTCCTGGCAGTCGGTGTACGTGCCGTCCGCGGTGGTCGAGCATCTCGGCGGACACTCGACGAAGCGGTCGTCACGGCGGATGGTGCTGGCTCATCACCGCAGCATGTTCCGCTACCTGTCCTGGCAGTACCCCGGCAACGCGCGCGCGCCGCTGCGGCTGCTGCTCGGGGTCGGTCTCGTGGTTCGGCTGCTGCTCGCGCTGATCTTCGCCCGGGACAGCGCGGGGGCGAAGGCGACCCGTTCTGCGGATCTGCTTCCCCGGGGTGGTGCCGCGCGGGGCGCCTGAGCGGACCGCGGCCGGCCGATGGCCGGCAGGCGAGTTGCTGGTAGTCATGGATGTCCTGGATGTCCGAGATATTTGGAATATCCGGGCGGCTTGGTGAACCCCGGTCCGACACAACGTGTCGAAACCATGGCATGCCGTTCGTCGTATGGTCCTGACCCCGATCCGTTTTCAGCGTCCACCGCGTGTTCTGCGACACTGACGCCCCATGGACGCAGTGATGCTTGTCGGCGGTCAGGGGACCCGCCTGCGACCGCTCACGATGTCGGCGCCGAAGCCGATGTTGCCGGTCGCGGGGGTGCCGGTCACCGCGCACATGCTGGCTCGCGCGCGAGACGCGGGAATCGACCGGGTGGTGCTCGCCACCTCGTACCGGGCGGAGGTCTTCGAGGAGTACTTCGGGGACGGCTCGGCGCACGGACTCCAGCTGGAGTACGTCACCGAGACCGAGCCGATGGGCACGGGCGGTGCGATCCGCAACGTGGCCGAGCGGCTCCACGGGGGACCGGGCGATCCGGTCGTGATCTTCAACGGTGACATCCTCGCCGGTCTGGACATCCAGGCCCTCGTCGCGCGGCACACGGGGACCGGCGCGGCGGTCACCCTGCATCTGACCCGGGTGGTGGACCCGCGTGCCTTCGGGGTCGTGCCCGTCGACGACGATGGTCGCGTCACCGCCTTCCTGGAGAAGACCCCGGACCCGCCCACCAATCTGATCAACGCCGGGTGCTACGTGTTCCGGCGGTCCGTCATCGACACGATCCCGACGGGACGACCGGTCTCGGTCGAGCGGGAGACCTTCCCGGGACTGCTGGCCGCCGGCACGGCGGTCATGGGTTACCCGGATGACACCTACTGGCTCGACCTCGGAACTCCCGCGGCGTTCGTGCAGGGCAGTCGCGACCTGGTGACCGGCCGGATGGCGTCGCCGGCGCTGCCGGGGCCGGTCGGGGACTGCCTGGTGCTGCCCGGTGCCGTCGTGGCCGCCGACGCCAAGATCGGTGGCGGGGCGACCGTCGGGGCCGGCGCGTGGGTCGGCGCGGGTGCCGCGATCGACGGTGCGGTGCTGTTCGACGGTGCGGTTGTCGAGGCCGGGGCGGTCGTGCGGGACAGCGTGATCGGTCGGGACGCGGTGATCGGCTCCGGTGTCGCGCTCGACGGGGTGGTCATCGGCGACGGGGTACGGATCGAGCGAGGCAACGAACTACGGTCCGGGGCGCGCGTGTTCCCCGGAGTCGTCCTCTCGGCGGGCGCTGTGCGATTCAGCTCGGACCGCACCTGAGCGCAGCCGACCGGTTGCGGGTGGCGGCGGACCACTGGTAGCGCCGCCGCGTTTCCTCACGACGCGGCGGCTGCGGTCCGTCCGTGCGGAGATCTCGCGGACATCCACGGACGGGGAACAAAAACCGTCCGCTGAATGCGGCGATTCCGCGCCGTGGCCGAGGACAATCGCACTCATGAGGTTCAGCGTGGAACGCGACGCGTTCGCCGACGCGACCGGCTGGGCCGCTCGGCATCTGCCCAACCGGCCGGGCCCGGCCCGGAACGTCCTGACCGGCATCCTGCTCGCCGCGGGCCATGGCTCCCCGGCGTCTCCCGGTTCCGCGGCGGTTCCCCTGCCGTCGGGCTCCGCGGCGTCTCCCGGTTCCGCGGCGCCCCTGGGGGCGGCCACGGCCTCGGTCCTGACGATCTGCGCGTACGACACGGAGGTGGCGGTGCGGGCTCCGGTCGCGGCCTCGGTGGACGAACCGGGGCGGGTGCTGGTGCCCGGCCGGCTCCTCACGGACATCGTGCGCAGCCTGCCCGCGACGACGGTCGACGTCGTGGTCGACGGTGACCGGCTGGTCCTGCGCTGCGGCAGCGTCCGTTTCACCGTGCCGCTGATGGACCCGGGTGAGTACCCGCAGCTCCCTAGCTTTCCCGGACCGATCGGCGAGGTGGACACGCTTGGGTTCGCGTCCGCGGTCGGTCAGGTCGCCCCGGCGGCCGGCCGGGACGAGACCATGCCCGTGCTCACCGCGGTCCGGATGGAGATCTCCGGGCGTGGGCTGGCCCTCGTCGCCACCGACCGGTACCGGCTCGCGGTACGCGGCATACCCTGGCAGCCGACAGTCGACGATCCGTGGGCGCTCGCGCACGTGCCTGCCAAGGTTCTCGCCGAGGTGGCCCGCACGCCGACGTCGGCCTCCCGCATCGTGATTGGTCTGGACCTCGACGATCCGTCCGGCGCCCGGCTCGGCCTCGCCGCCGGCGGCCGGCAGACCATCGTCCGGCTCATCGAAGGGACGTTTCCCAACTACCGCAAGCTCCTGCCCGAGGCGGCCGCGCTCGTCGTCACCGCGCAGACCGCGGCGCTCGCCGCGGCGGTCCGTCGGGTGGCCGTCGTCGCCACCCGCACCGGGCCGCTGCGGTTCACTTTCACCCACAACCAGGTCGTCGCCGAGGCCGGGGACGGTGGTGGCGCACAGGCCAGCGAGACGATTCCGGTCGAGTACGCAGGTCCCGAGCTCTCGGTGCTGTTCAATCCGTCCTACCTGCTGGACGGGCTCGGTGCCGTCGAGGACGATCAGGCGACGATCGGGTTCGTTGACGACGATCCGGTCGAGGCCGCCGCGAAACCCGCGGTGCTCACCGGCAAGGACAGCGGCCGCGGCGCTGTCGACGAGGGCGCCTACCGCTACCTACTGATGCCGATCCGCCACGGCGGGGGCTGAGCCGAGGGCCAGGACCGTTCCTCCTGATCGTCTGGTTCGGCGGTCCAGGGTATGGATCCGGGGTGATGAGCCGGCCCGGCCGCGGCCCTGACGAGGACCGGACAGCCTTGTACCCGGATAGCCGGAGACAGGCCACAGATACGCCGAAGAAACACCGTGGGAAATTCGTCCCGCGGCCTCCGCGCGACCCCGCTCGGGTTACCGATGCGGAGAGAACCCGACATCTCCCGTTCGGGATCCGGCCCCTCCTGTTTCCCCGGTTCTTACCTCTGGTGCACTGACGATGTCCGGTGGAGGCTCTAACCTGATCTGGCTCCACGGTAAGAACTCGTTGTTACTTTTCTGGTTCCTCGGGAGGCCTGCCGTGTCCGTTCTCGCCGGTGTCCGGCGTTCACGTCTCGTGTTGACCGCGTTTGCCGTCGGTCTGATCGTCGCCGTGCTCGTATCCTGGAATATCGCGCCCGCGCGGGCGGCGGCGCTGCCCAGCCCTGACCATGTCGTCGTGGTGGTGTTCGAGAACCATTCCTACTCGCAGATCATCGGTAGTTCCAGCGCCCCTTACATCAACAATACACTGAAAAGTGGTGGCGCCAACCTCACCGCGTCGTACGGCCTGACCCACCCGAGCCAGCCCAACTATCTCGCCCTCTTCTCCGGAGGTACCCAGGGCATCACCAACGACAACTGCTACACGCCGGGGTTCAGTAGCGCCGCCAATCTCGGCTCCGAGCTGATCGCCGCCGGTCGCACCTGGGGAAGCTACAACGAGGGCCTGCCCGCCGAGGGCTCGACGGTGTGCACCAACAGCAGCACCAAGTATGCGCGCAAGCACAATCCATGGTTCGCCTTCAGTAACGTGCCGCTGAACACCGCCCACACCTTCGCCCAGTTCCCGAGCAACTACTCCACGCTGCCCAAGGTCTCGTTCGTCATCCCGAACCTGTGCAACGACATGCACGACTGCTCGGTCTCCACCGGTGACACGTGGCTGAAGAGCAATCTCAGCGCCTACGCGACCTGGGCCCAGACCCACAACAGTCTGCTCATCGTGACCTTCGACGAGGACAACGGCTCCAGCGGCAATCACATCACCACGGTGCTCTACGGAGCGCACGTCACCCCCGGAAGCAGCTCGTCGACGACCTACAACCACTACAACGTGCTACGTACCCTGGAGGACCTGAGTGGACTGACCACCCACGCGGGTAACGCCGGAAGCGCATCGGACATCACCGGTATCTGGAGCTAGCACCGGTATCTGGAGCTAGCCGGGCGGGCCGTGCCCGGGACGGTGCTCGTCCTGGGCGGCCCGCCTCGTCACCGACATCTCCGCCCCGGCCGAGAGGGTTAGGGTGCCGGGGCCGGGGTGGTGGGCGACAGTGACATGGTGCCCGCGCCGGGGATCGGGGAGGCGGCCGCGCCCGGATCCACCAGGGGGCCGTCCGCCGTCACGTTCAGGGTGCCGCCCGCCGCGCCGGACTCCGGCGCGGTCGGTGAGTCCCAGGTGGCCCCGGCGGCGTCCGGGTTCGCATGCTTGGTGACGAAATCCTTGATTACGTCCGCGGAGACCGTCGAGCAGCGCTGGGTGCGGTCCCAGGCGGTCAGGACGAAGTGCTTGTTGTCGACGAAGGTGCTCCGGGGCCAGGGCACACCGATGAACCGCGGCCCGGCGTCCGCCGCGAGCTTGCGCAGCTTGTCGACCTGATCCGTCGGCAGGCTCTTGTCGTACCAGCCGATCACGAAGCCGTGTTCGAGGTTGTGTACGGCCCGTTCCACCGAGATGCCCGAGTTCGGGTTGTAGAAGGGAATGCCGTCGGGCAGGGGGTCGGGGTTGTGGTTACCCGAGGATGGCGGTGACGCCTCGTACGTGACCGCCGTGCTGACGTGCGTCGAGCCGCGGAACGGGTCGTTCGCCGTGCCGGTGCACCCGGCCGCGGTGGCGGCCGCCGAGGCCGGCGCGACGTAGCCGACCTTGCGGGCCTCGTTCTTCGATCTGCTGTCCGCGACGCTGTAGATGATGATGCCGACGAGGAGCGCGACGGCGACGAGCCCCGACGTCCCGTAGATGAGCAGCGCGCGGCGGCGTTCCCTGCGCTTCTGTTCACGGCGCAACTGCTCGAGCCGGGTGTTGCGTTCGACGCTCTTCTTACCCACGGCAACTGATCCTACGAAGTGTTGAACCACGTCGTCCGGGCAGGATGGATCCGACCCGCCGAACACCACCGGACACGCCCTGTTCCGCCACGCCGCACCGTGACCGTGGCGTCCCGGATCATCCCGGAGCCGGGCCACCCGGAAGAGGTCGGCCACGAGGTCAGCGGTGGAGGACGAACGCCGCGGTATCGCGGTCCGGTCGGGCGGGTGCGGGCGCGGCGGCGTGCCCGACCCCGACCGCGCCCATCGGTGTCCAATCGGCCGGCAGGTCGAGCACCCGGGTGACCACCTCCGGGCAGAACAGCGTCGACGACACCCAGCACGACCCCAGACCCTCCGTGGCCAGGGCGACGAGCAGGTTCTGCACCCCGGCCCCGACGGAGACGGTGAACATCCGCTCCTCGGCGGCGGCGCGGCGGGCGTCCGGATAGGGATGCGCGCCGTCGAGGACCATGATCGGAACGATCAGCAGCGGGGCACGCCGCAGCACCTCGCCGCGCCGAAGCCGACGCTCGACGGCCGCCTCGTCGAACCCGTCGCGTCGTAGATCGTCCGCCCAGGCTTCGGCCATCGCGTCGAGCAGCGCGGCGTGCCGCTCGGTCACGATCACGAAACGCCATGGTGTGGTGTGGTGCGGGGCCGGGGCGGTGAGTGCGGCCGCGATCGCCCGGTCGACCGCGGCCGGGTCGACCGGGGCGTCGGAGAAGTCCCGCACGGTGCGCCGGTCGCGCAGCGCCGCCCGGCGCGCCTCGAGGGTGCCGAGGCGGAACATGTCCTCACCAGCGGGACGCAGCAGTGCCCGCCCGCCGGCGCCGTCGTCGGGCAGCCGGCCGTAGCCGCGGACGACTGCCACCGGTGTGGCGCCCAGCTTGCCCTTGACGAGGTCGGCGGCCGCGGCGAGCTCGTCGGCCTCGGCCACCTCGGTCATCCCCAGCTCGTTGCCGTAGCCGTCGAGGTCGCCGACGTGGCTGCGCAGCGCCGCCATGCCGGCCACCCCGACGGCCATGTCGGTCAGGCCGCGCCGCCACGGCCGTCCGGCGGTATCGGTGACGATGACGGCGACATCCACGCCGAGCACGGTGGCCAGGCCCGACCGCAGCCGCCTGGCGCTGGCGTCCGGATCCACCGGGAGCAGGGCGAGGGAGTCCTTGGCGATGTTCGACGCGTCGACCCCCGCGCTGGCGAGGACGAAACCGTGGTGCGTCTCGACGATCCGGGTCGGGCCGCGCCGGGCGACCTCGCGTACCGATTCACTGTCGATCATGGCCTGTCTGGCTTCCTCGCGGTCGCCGGACACCGTGACGAGCCGTCCCTCGGCCTTCGAAACAATCTTTGAGGTGACCGCGACGACATCGCCGTCGGCGAGTGTCGGGCCGTGCGTCCGGACGGCCGAGGCCACCAGGACGGCGAGATCGTCGCCGGGACGGACCTCGCCGATGCCGGTGAGCGGGAACACGCGCAGCGCCCGTTCCGCGCTGCGCTCAGACACCGGCGAGCTCCAGAGCCGCCCGGACGATCGCCACCGTGGCCTTCAGATCGGTCATCAACAGGGGTGTCGCGGCCACGGTCGCGCCGGGAACGGTCGCGCCGGCGTCGGCGGTGTCGACGAGCCAGCCGTCGAGCAGGCCGTCCGCCGTCCCGTCTCCCGGGCGCGGGGCCGTCCCGTGCCCGGTCGTGGCGGGCGCGGTGGCCGGCTCGGCGGTGCGCCCCCGGCCGCCGTAATGCACGCCTACCGCCTGGGCGGAGGTCTCGACGCCGATGGCGGCCAGGCAGGCGTCCGCCATCCCGCGCACGGCCGCGCCGCCGATGATCGGCGACACCCCGACCACCGGCGCCGCGGTCTCGTGCACGGCCGAGCGGATCCCGGGAACGGCGAGGATGGTGCCGATCGAGACGACCGGATTCGACGGGGGGAGCAGTACGACGTCCGCGTCGGCGATGGCGGCCAGGACGCCGGGCGCGGGCCTGGCCTTTTCCGCGTTTACCGGGATGATCGCCTGTGCCGGCACGGCGGCACGCAGCCGCAGCCACCATTCCTGGAAGTGCACCGCGCGCTGGCCGTCGGCGTCCGAGATCACCACGTGGGTCTCGACCCGCTCGTCCGACATCGGCAGCAGCCGTACCCCCGGCTTCCACCGCTCACACAGCGCCCGGACCACGTCCGAGAGGGAGTAGCCGGCGTCGAGCATCCGGGTGCGCACCAGGTGGGTGGCGAGGTCGCGGTCGCCGAGTCCGAACCAGGCCGGCCCGACGCCGTAGGCGGCGAGTTCCTCGGCCACGACGAACGACTCGCCCTCGCGCCCCCAGCCCCGTTCGGCCGAGATCCCGCCGCCCAGGGTGTACATGACGGTGTCGAGATCGGGGCAGATGCGCAGTCCGTGCAACGTGATGTCGTCGCCGGTGTTGCCGATTACCGTCACGTCGGCCTCCGGCAGCGCCGCGAGCACGCCGCGCAGGAACCGGGCGCCACCGATCCCGCCAGCCAGGGCTGTAACTCTCACACCGACCAATCCTGGCACCGCGCCCCGACGGATGGGGCACCGGTGGGCGGTGGTGGATCTCCCGGCCGGGGTGATAGCGGCCACCGCCGGGCCACGGACGGATTTCTCCGGACCGGGGCGGGCGCGCCGGTCGTGTTCCTGACCGAGCCTCGGTCGGGGTTCCTAACCGAGCCTCGGTCGGGCGAACAACGGCGTCATCCATCCGTGGAACTCCGGCTTCGCCGGTATCGGCGTGTCCGTGCAGAAGGCCGAGAGCAGAAAGTGCACGAGATGGCTGGTCGGCCGGGAGGGTGCAGGGTTGGCGAGCCCGCCCTCGATGGTGGCGACCACCGCGTCCGCCGCGAGCTCCCGATCGGGTTCGGGCACGAAGTCGTGCACCGCGGCGAGCGCGAGCCCGTGCAGCCAGTCGTGCAGCCGCTCGTGGTACTCCATGACCGGCGCGGCGTGCGGGGCGCGTTCGGCGACACAGGGATGCAGCGTGCGGCGCCGCTCGACCGAGTCCAGGGCAAGGAAGAGCTTCGCCGCCGGGTCTCCGGGTAACGCGGCGATCCGGTCGACCTCAACGTCGAGCAGTCGGTTCAGCACCGCCGCGAAGGCGTGGTCCTTCGACCGAAAATACCAGTAGACGGAGCCCGGTTCGATGCCGGCGGAACGGGCGATCTCCGCGATGGACGTCCCGGCGAACCCGCGGGCCAGGAACTGCTCCTCGGCGACGGTGAGCAACGCATCGATCCGTTCCTCGCGGGGAACCTCCTGGCGGTTGCGTGGCACCTGATCAGCGTAACGACTCCCATGGTGGGGCAGGAGAAAATCGATGCCCAGTAGTGGTAGCCCCCGTGCGGTACGCCGGCGCACGCCGGCGCCGTCCCGACGCCGGCATGATCGGAATCGTGTCCCGGTGTCGGTGGGTGCACTCCGGCCGGGCTCGGGTAGCGGGGTCCGGTGGACGTCTCGGGCGGATGTGTCCTGCTCACCGTCTTTCTCTTGATTCCGATTAGAGAGAGCTGTGAGAGTGAATCCCAGCTCTCTACGTTGCTGGAAGGACCGTCATGTCCGATATCAGAACCACCAAGAGCCTCGAAGCCCTGTCTGCCTCCCTTAATCGCGCGCTTGCTGGGGTCCGCGCCCCCCAGGTCGTGGCCGCCCGCCGGGCCCAGATGCGACAGACCACCGGTACGACGCCGGACGGGTCCGACGTCGCCGGCGCCGGCCGGCGAGCCGACCGGACGCAGGCTCTGGTCGAGACGCTGGCCTCGCGCCGGCGGACGAATATGTTGATCGGCACGCTCGACCGGCTGCGCAGACCCGCCACCGGGTGGCGTGCGGCCGGCCGCGTGACCCCCTGACTCCGGGCCGACCGGGTTTCCTCCCGAACCGCTCAGTACCGTTTCGACACCGCATCCCTTCGATCCCGATGGCCACCGACCGGACCGGTTCACCTGCCGGGCGCCGGGGGCGCCGCCGGAGAATCAGAGGAATTCATGATGAGTACGGCGGCGACATCCAGCGGTGCCGAATCCAGCGGTGCCGAATCCAGTTCCCCACCGTCCCCGTCGGCGCTGCGCCGGGCGCTGCGCCGGGCCCGGGACGGCGCCACGCTCGACGTGGTAGAGGCCACCATTCTGCTGGCCGCGCGCGGCGATGACCTCGCGGACCTGTGCCGCTCGGCGGCCGGGGTCCGCGACGCGGGTCTGGCGTCGATCGGGCGGCCGGGTGTCGTCACCTACTCGCCGAAGGTGTTCATCCCGTTGACCCGGTTGTGCCGGGACCGCTGCCACTACTGCACCTTCGCCACCGTGCCGCACCGGTTGCCCGCCCCCTACCTCACGGTGGACGAGGTGCTCGGCATCGCCCGGGCGGGCGCCGCGGCGGGCTGCGCCGAGGCGCTGTTCACGCTTGGTGATCGTCCCGAGGATCGGTGGCCGGCGGCCCGGGAATGGCTCGACGCCCACGGCTACGACTCGACGCTGGGTTACCTGCGTGCCGTCGCGATCGCCGTGCTGGAGGAGACCGGTCTGCTTCCGCACCTCAACCCGGGTGTACTGAGCTGGGTGGAACTCGCCCGGCTCAAGCCGGTGGCCCCGTCGATGGGGATGATGCTGGAGACGACCGCGACCCGCCTGTGGTCGGAGCCGGGCGGGGCGCACTACGGATCACCCGACAAGGACCCGGCCGTCCGCCTGCGGGTCCTCACCGACGCCGGGCGGTTGTCGATCCCGTTCACGACCGGCCTGCTGCTCGGCATCGGGGAGACCCGGACGGAGCGGGCCGAGACGATCTTCGAGCTTCGAGGTCTGGCCCGCCGCTATGGGTCGATCCAGGAGGTGATCGTCCAGAATTTCCGCGCCAAGGACGACACCGCGATGCGCTCCGCGCCCGACGTCGGTGCCGAGGAGTTGGCCGCGGCCGTCGCGGTCACCCGGCTGGTGCTGGGCCCCACGATGCGGGTGCAGGCTCCGCCGAACCTCGTTGACACCGTGGAGTGCGCCCTGCTGCTTTCGGCCGGCATCGACGACTGGGGCGGCGTCTCCCCGGTCACCCCCGACCACGTCAACCCCGAGCGGCCCTGGCCGGACCTGGACGTCCTGGCGGCCGTGACGGCGCAGGCCGGGTTCACGCTGCGGCCCCGGCTCACCGTCTACCCCTCCCATCTCGGTGAACCGTGGATCGACCCGCGCCTGGCCGGACACGTCGGGGCGTTGGCCGGCGTGGACGGCCTGCTCGCCGACGGCGTGCTCCCGGTCGGCCGCCCCTGGCAGGAGCCCGACGGCGGACTCGCTGACACCGGCCGCACCGATCTGCACGCCGCGGTCGACACGGTCGGGCGCCGCAGCGAGAAACGGGCGGACTTCGACACGGTCTACGGTGACTGGGAGTCGCTTCGGGCACAGGTCAGCGCGGCCGGGACGGGGGTTGACGGAGTCGTCGGCACGGGCAGCCGGGCCATCGCGAGCCGGGCCGGCGCGGCTGCCGGTGCCGGTGCCATGCGGCGGATCGACCCCGACATGCTCGCCGCCCTGCGCCACGCCGGGTCCGATCCGGCCGGGATCACCGACGCCGAGGCGCTGACCCTGTTCGGCGCGGACGGCGCCGCCCTGGAGGAGCTCTGCGCGCTCGCGGACGGATTGCGCCGCGACGTCGTGGGCGAGGACGTCACCTACGTCGTCAACCGCAACATCAACTTCACCAACGTCTGCTACACCGGATGCCGGTTCTGCGCGTTCGCGCAACGCCGTGGGGACGCCGACGCCTACACGCTGTCCTTGGACGAGGTGGGCAGCCGGGCGGCGCAGGCCTGGGCGGTCGGCGCGACCGAGGTCTGCGTCCAGGGCGGGATCCATCCCGATCTACCGGGCGCCGCGTACTTCGATCTTGCCCGTGAGATCAAGCGGCAGGCGCCGGGGTTGCATCTGCACGCCTACTCGCCGATGGAGGTTCTCAACGGCGTCACCCGCACCGGCCTGTCGATCGGCGACTGGCTCACCGCGGCCCGTGAGGCCGGCGTCGACACGATCCCCGGCACCGCGGCGGAGATCCTCGACGACGATGTCCGTTGGGTGCTGACGAAGGGCAAGCTGCCCGCGGCGAGCTGGGTCGAGGTGGTGACCACCGCGCACCGGGTCGGCCTGCGCTCCTCGGCCACGATGATGTACGGGCACGTGGACACCCCCGCACACTGGGTGGCCCATCTGCGCCTGCTACGGCGCATCCAGGACTCCACCGGCGGCTTCACCGAGTTCGTGGCCCTCCCCTTCGTCCATCACAGCTCGCCGATCTACCTGGCCGGTGTCGCTCGTCCCGGCCCCACCCGCCAGGAGAACCGGGCTGTGCACGCGATGGCGCGCATTCTGCTGCACGGCTCGATCGACAACATCCAGTGCTCCTGGGTCAAGCTCGGGGTGGAGGGCTGTCGGGCCGTGCTCACCGGTGGGGCGAACGACATCGGCGGCACGCTGATGGAGGAGACGATCAGTCGGATGGCCGGCTCGCAGCACGGCTCGCGGCGCTCCGTGGCCGAACTCGAGGAGGTGGCCGCGGGGGCGGGTCGTCCCGCTCGGCAACGCACCACCACGTATGGCCGGATCCCTGACGAGCGCTTTCGCGCTGCCCGGGGCCGCACCGTCCGGGCCATGCTGCCGGTGGTGTCCTGACACCCGCCAAGTTCTGATCACCAAAAACTACTCTCCGTAGTCGAATGGGCTGGGGTTGCCGGGTCTGGCGGCTGATCGGTATGCGCCTGCGGCGGTTGCCCGAGCTCAGACCTGCCCTTTTAGGGGTTTATGCCCTTTAGATCTGGGCGGGATAATGCCGTTGCCGCGACCCGTCTGATCGCGCAGAGTGACGGAAGGGAGGGTTGCGTGGACCCTCGGCGACAGGCTGTAGTGACTGTGAGCTATGGTCTCATCGCTGGTTGTAGAAGATGTTGCGACGGTGGGGTTGACGCGATCGAGTCTGGAGCGTGTAATTACCGGCGTGTCATTCCCCCCGCTGGCGGGGTTCGTGCGGTAGTGCGTCGCCTGACCGGTGTGGAAACTAGTCACCTGCGCGCCGGCGCCCAGGGGTGGCCGACCGCACCGCGACGGGTCTGGAGGAGTCCACATGGAGCACGCCGACGCGGGCGTCCACACTGTCCTCGCGGACGTCGAGCGTCCCGCTGAGCATGACCCGTTCGCTGATCACCCTGAGCGGGTGCTCACCGAACGGCACACCCGGGCCACATCCGAAACGGTCCCGCGGGCGCGGGTGCCGGCCACGGCCGCTCCCGCCCTCCCCGAGTTGACCGGTCGGTCCGTCGCCGAGGGCACCGACCTCGTCGAGGACATCCAGGACGATTCCGTCGAGGACATCGACGATGTCGACGATGTCGACGAGGCTGACGAGGCTGACGAGGCCGAGACCGAGGACTTGGAGGATCTTGGTGGATCGGCCGGGAGGTCCGCCCTCGCCCAGGTGATCGATCTGGGGATGGGGGACCTTCTCGGCGAGGCGATGGAGTGGCAGGAACGCGCGCTGTGCGCGCAGACCGATCCCGAGGCGTTCTTCCCGGAGAAGGGCGGCTCGACCCGCGAGGCCAAGCGCATCTGCTCGGGCTGTGAGGTCCGGGCCGAGTGCCTGGAGTACGCGCTGGAGAACGACGAGCGGTTCGGGATCTGGGGCGGCATGTCCGAGCGGGAGAGGCGCAAGCAGCGACGCCGAGCGGTCTGATCCCGACCGGTGACCGGCGGTCGGCGCATGACGGGCGATCCGGGCAGGTCACAGGCGGCCACGGTCGCCGCGGTGACCGTGGCCGATGACGCGGGGCCGCCGGTCGTCGCGGTCTGCGTGCTCGGTCGAGGGGGTGGTGGACCCGACGTTGCCGCCCAGGTCCGGGCCGCCCTGCGTGCCCAGACCAGACCGCCGGACCGGGTCGTCGAGGTGCGGCTCGGTGGCGGGGGATGCGTTCCCCGGCAACGCGCGTCTCCCCTGGACGGGGAGGGTCGCCTCCCGTCCGCCGACCATCCCGTCGACCCGGGCACCGACGGCGCGGATGCTCAGGCCGGTGACCCGGTCGCCGAGCCCCTCGTCGTAGAGGTGCCGTCCGCCACACCGTTCGGCGCCGCCGTAGCCGTGGGGCTGGCTCGGCTGGGGAACCCACCGGAGCACGGATTCGTCTGGCTCCTCGACGACACCGCGATCCCCACCCCGGGCGCGTTGCACACCCTGCTGGCCTACGCCCGGCTGGACCGGGGCGCCGCCGTCCTCGGCCCCAAACTGCTCGCCCGCGCTCCGGAATCCGCCCCACCCGCCGAATTCGTCCCACCCGCCGGAGCGGGCGGTTCCGCTGGACCGGCAGGTGCGCGGTCCCGGCCGGTGACGAGACCCCGGGTGGTTGAAGCCGGGGTGAGCGTCGACCGGGCCGGGCGACGGCATCCCGGAATTCGCCCGGACTATGATGATCATGGACAGTGTGACGGGGTACGTGACGTCCTCGCCGTCGCGTGTTCGGGCATGCTCGTGCGGGCGGTGGTCTGGCGACTGCTGGGTGGACTCGACCCCGAGCTCGATGGTGGTCATGACATCGATCTCGGCTGGCGGGTGGCCCGTGCCGGCCTACGGGTCGTCGTCGTCCCGTCGGCCACGGTGACCGTGACCTCGGCCTCAGCCTTTTCCGGGGGGCCGGCCTTCCCCAGGGCATCGGCCGACCGCGCGGGGGTTCTACGGGTCCGGCTGGCGAACACGGCGACGGTGCTGTTTCCGGCGATGGTGGTCGCCCTGCTCGTCGGAACGGTCGTGCGCACCCTCGGCCTGCTCCTGCGCGGCCGACGCCGGGCGGCGCTCGCCGAGCTCACGCTCGCCGGTACCGTGCTGGGGCGGCCATGGCAGCTGCGCCGGATGCGTCGGCGCGCCGCCCGCACGTGGGCGGTGCCGCATCGGGCCGTCCGCCCGTTGTTCCCGGCCCGCCTGCCGTGGCGGCGCGGAGCCGGCGCCGATGATCTCCTTGATCGGGCCGGAGCCGCCGAAGACGTCGCCGACACCACCTTGATGGTCACCGGGCCCAGACCGGATGTGCACCCGCGCCGGCCGGCCTGGCCGCCGACGACCCTGGCGGCCCTGCTGGGTGCCGTCGGGCTCCTGGCCATGCGGGGGATGCCGGCGGACATGCTCGGCGGGGGCCTGCCGCTCCCGGCAGGCAGCCGGAACCTGTGGTCGGCCGTGTGGTCTGGATGGGCGGGGGCGCCCGATGGACCTCTGAGTGGTCCTGGGCCGGCACCCCCTTTCACCGCGCTGCTCGCCGCGGCAGCCACTCTGCTGGGGGGGAGGCCGGCGCCGGCCGCTTGGATCCTGCTGGCGGCCGGCCCGGCGCTCGCGGGCCTGAGCGTCTACCGGGCCCTCGCCCGGCTGGGACCACATCCGATCGCCCGGTTCGGGCTCGCCGCCGGCTACGGGTTGAACCCGGTGATGACCGGGTCGGTCCTCGCCGGCCGCACCGACACCGTGGGCGCGGTGATCGGCCTTCCCCTGGTGCTCGCCGCCGCCGACGCGGTCCTGCGGGACCGGCGGGACGGCTCCGGCTTTGGCGTCGGTGGGGCGCCGGGCCGGCCGGTGTGGACGCTCGCGATCTGTCTGGTCGGGTTCATCGCCTGCGCCCCGTCGACGCTGGCCATCGCCTGGGCGGGCCTGGTCGTCGTCGCGTTCCTGACCGCGCGGTCCAGGCTGCCCGGTATGATCGTCGCTCTGCTCGCGACGATCATACCGGTGCTTCCGGACCTGCGGGTGGATCCCGTCGCTGTCCTCACCGAATCGGCGATCACCCTGGCCCGGTTGCCCCAGTACTCCCTGGCCCTGCTGGCCGGTGCGGACAGCGGACCCAGGGCCGATGTGGCCGGCTTCGTCGGTGGATGTCTGGCCTGCTGGTTGTTCGGCCGCCTCGCGGGCCGGGAGCGGGGCCGCCGGCGGCGCACGGCCGTGCTGGTGGTCCTTCCCGTGACGCTGCTCCTCCTCGTCGGGCCGCTGATCCTTGCCGCCCGCTTCCTGGCCGTGGACGTGGCCCGGCCCGGCGACACCACAGGGGCGAACCCGGCCGGCGTCGAGGGGTCCGCCCTCGCCCACGCGGTCGCGGCCGTGACCCGCGCCGCCGGGCCGGGTGCCCGCGTCCTCGTCCTGCACCAACCGGCCTCGGCCAGAACGATCCGGTACACCCTGGCCTCCGCGTCCGGGCCGACGTTTCCCGAGGCCGGCGCCCGCACCCCGCGGCGGTCCGGCCGGTTCCTCGCCGACATGGTCGCGGACCTCGCCACCAACGGTGGCCGGGCAGCCGGCTGGCTCCCGCTTCTGGGCGTGACATCGGTCGCTGTACCTACGGTCGACTCGGCCTCTCAGCTCGTCGCCCGCCTGGACGCGACGCCGTCCTTGATCCGGGATCGTCCCCGCCCGGGGGCGATCCTCTGGCGCCCCGCCGTTGCGGCCCGTGGTGCGACGGCCTTGGGAGAGCCCGGTGGGGCCGGCGCGCCGCGACCGGACGCATCCGGGTGGGCGGGCGGACCCCTGGCCTGGGTGATGGAGTCCGATCGGGCCGATCGTCGTGAGCCGGTGGCGCGGCACTCCGCTCCCGCGGCGACGAGGCCGACAACCCGCCCGATCGGTACGGCGCCGGGTGTTCCTCCCCTCCTCTCGGCGCCGCTGCCGCCAGCGCCCTCCTCGGTACGTCGGTTGGCCTCCGGCGAGCGGTTGCCCGCCCTCGCAGCCCGGTCCGGCCCGGCACGCTGCCTGGTGCTCGCCGTGCCGGCGGATGCCGGATGGCACGCGTGGCTGGAAGGCCGGCCGCTGGCTCCGTTCCGGGCGTGGGGCTGGGCAGCCGGATTCCAACTGCCGCCCGACGGCGGTCGGCTCCGCATCGACCACGACCGGACTTCACCCCACCGGGCAGTGGTGGGCCAGGCTGCGGCACTCGCCGCGCTCGTCCTGCTGGGAATCCCGGTCATGCTGGGAATCCCGGTCATGCGGTCGCGGCGGATGGCTCCCCCGGCTGCGACGCAGCCGGGGCGGGTCGGGAAGGTCGAACGGCCGTCATACCAGCGGCCGTCGTGTCACGTCGTGGTCGTTTCGCGGACGGTCGTTTCGCGGACGGTGCTGCCGCTGGCGGTCCTCGGACTGCTCGGGCTGACCGGGGCGTTCCTCGCCGGCACCGGCACCGGCACCAGCACCAGCACCAGCACCGGTGCCGGGAAGGGACGGATCTGGCCGCTGTCAGGCGCCATGCTGGCCTGCCCGGACCTGACGCTGGTGGCACCCGATCCGGACGGGCCGGGCGGGCGGGCCCGTTCGCTCGGCCTGGACGTGGCCGCCGGCGGTGGACCGACGGGCCGGGTGCGGGTGTCCACGGTGGGGTCCGAGGTTCCAACCAAAGGGCTTGGACTACGGATGGACGCCCGTGGTCGACGTCACCTGGACCTTCCGCGGCCCTCGGAGAGCAGCGCCGTCACCGGCGTGGCGGGCAGCCGCGGATCGATCCTGGTGACCGCCCAGGGTGCGTCCGCCGGGGGACTGTCGGCCACCGTGACGGCCCGGGACAAAGACGGCGTCGGGTCAATGGACGGCGTCGGGCCGATTCAGGCGCGTTGCGAGCCGTCCCGGGCCCGGGTCTGGTTCACCGGACCATCGACCGTGGCCGGTCGGGATCCGGTGGTGATCTGGTCGAATCTGGCAGATGAACCGGCCCGGATCAACGTGCGGGTGCTTTCCGACGGACCGGCGACGTCGCCGCAGGACATCACCGTGCCCCCGGAGCACGCGGTGATCCGGCGACTCGCCTCCCTCGCACCGGAGGCCACCGCGACCGCGCTCGACGTCCAGGTGCGCTCCGGCCGGGTTCTCACCTGGGTCGCGGACCGGCCCAGCGCGGGGCGTACGGACTCGGTGCCGGGGACGGACCGGGCGGGGCGTGCGGATCCGGTGAGCCTTGTCCCGAGCACCTCCGCCCCGGCCCGGCGTCTCCTGCTTGGCGGGGTCGTCGTCCCGGCGGGGTCAGCGTCCTCGACGGCGCACCTGGTGCTCGCCGCACCGTTGCGGGAGGCCACGGTGCGCATCACGGTCCTCACGGGTACGGGTCGGCACACGCCGATCGGCCTGGAGGCCGTCGTCGTGCCCGCCACGGGTGCGATCACCACGCCCGTGCCGCTGCCGGCGGGCGCCGCCTCGGCGGTCCTGGTCGAATCGGCCGATGACGCACCGGTGCTCGCCGGACTGGCCGCACCGTCGGGCCGGGCGGGAGAGCGGTCGACCGGCTCGGCCGGCGGATCCACCTGGGTCGGCGCCACCAGCCTTGATCCTCCGCTCGACCCGCGCGGGCTCGACGCGTACGGCCAGGCGGTCGGCCTCTCCGGGCCGACGGGGCTGGCCGCCGGGGCGGGATCCGCGCCGGACGCGGTCGTCTCCCTCCCACCGGTGCCGCCCGGCGCGACCGGCGTCGTCGTGCTCGCAGCTCCGGCGGGAGCGGTCACGGCGTGGATCGACGGCGAGCTGGTACGGGTACGGCCGGGCACCGTCGCGACTGCCCGCATGCCGATCGGACGGGCCGGTGGACGGCTTGTCGCGGTCGGCGGCCCGCTGGAGGCCACCGCCGTGATCGGCCCTCCCCCCGGTACGCCGGGGGAGGGCCGGGTATCCGGGGATCCGCCCCGTGGGCCTACCCCCTCCGGTTCCTCCGGCTCCACCGGCTCCGCGTCGTCGACCGCCGCGTCGTCGACCGCCGCGTCGTCGACCTTCGGGATGCCCAAGCCCGTGATGCCGCGGAGCATCTCCACCGTCGTTCCGTTGTGGGGGGCGTCGAGGCTCCTCGACGCTCCGGTCTCCATCGAGGATCCCACCGTCCTGTATCAGCGCGGCTAGGCCTGTGTCCGCCGACCTTCGACCTTCGCCTCGTGGCGGGCCGGGCACCGGTCGGCGTCCTCCCAGGACGTGCGGGAGGTTCGTGACGTTTCCGGTCTTCCGGGCCGTCAGCACCCCGCCCTGTCGGTGGCGTCGCCCGTCAGCGGCCGGAAGCGGCGAGAAAGACCCGACCGGTGCCGGTGAGGGTCAACGCGGCGGATCCGGCCAGCAGGGCGGACCGGCCCCCGCGCAACTCCACCGGGGCGACGGTCGTCCCGTCGTCGGCGGTGCCGGTCACCCGGACCGCACCCTCGATGGCCAGCAGCAGCATGGGCCGTCCCACGTCCAGGGCACCCCCGGTGCAGATCGCCTCGGTGAGGGCGAAGTCCCCGACGGGGACATCCCAGCCGCGGAGCAGACCACCGGAGGAGACCGCGAGGGTACGGGGCATGAGGATCGGTGCCGCGCTCGGAGTGGGATCGAGGATGCGTAGGAGCTCGTCGACATCGATGTGCTTGGGGGTGAGCCCGCCGCGCAGCACGTTGTCCGAGGCCGCCATGATCTCGATACCCAGGCCGGAGACGTAGGCGTGGAGCAGCCGCGCGGGCTGGAAGAGCCCCTCCCCGGGGCGCAGGGTGACGTCGTTCAGCAACAGGGCGGCCGCGATCCCGACGTCGCCCGGGTGCGCGGCCGCGAGCAGACCGATCAGATCGGCCGCCCGCGCGACGTCATCGGCTTCGGCGCCGTCCACCGCGGCCCCGTCCGTCGCCGTGTCGTCCGTTTCGGCGCTGGGCGGCCCCGGCGCCGTCGGCGCTGCCGCGCCGTACGGGCCGGCGGCGAGCCGGCGGGCCGTCGCTACGAGGCCGCGAACGAGGTCACGGGCGGGTTCGCGCGGCATGGTCAGCAGGGAGCGGAGCACCTGTGCGGCGCCGCCCGAGGGATCGTCGGCCAGTGGTCGGAAGGCGGCGGTGAGGGCCGGTGAGCCCAGCCGGGCGACGATGGCGAGGGTCCGGCCGGGATCACGCATGCCGGCGAGAGCCCGAAACGGGGACAGCGCGACGATCAGTTCGGGCTTGTGATTCCGGTCACGGTAACGTCGACGTGGATCGCCCAAGCCGAGACCGGCCGCGTCGTCCGCGTCGAAGCCGGCCCGGGCCTGCGCCAGGTCCGGGTGCACCTGCAGCGACAGCGCCTTCTCGGCGGCCAGCACCTTGAGCAGAAACGGCAGCTGACCGACGAGGTCGGTGGCCGGACGGCGGATGCCGTCGTCCTCGGCGAGGGCCGTCGCCACCGGATGGGTGCCGAGCCACAGCTCCGCGACCGGCTCACCGGTCGCGGCCGCCCCGAGCAGGTTCGGAATCGCGGTTGGGGACCCCCAGGCGTACGACTGCGCCTGACCGTGCAGTGGCAGGACCCGGGCGCCGGATGCCGTCGCCCGAGCGGGCTCGTTCCTGGTGGTCACGGTCTCCCTCGTGGTGGGTGTCCTGCGGCCGGCCAGCCACCGCGGCTCGGCTGTTCCTCGCTGTTGCTCGCTATTCCTCGTCGCCCCAGCCGTGGCCCTCCGGGTCGATCACGGCGGGGTCGACCCCCATCATCTCAGCCATCTCGTGGATGATCGCATCGAGGACGAGCTCGGCCAGGTCCTCGCTGTCGACGGCCCGCGCCTCGATCGGGCGGCGGTAGACGACGATGCGTCGCGGGGTTCCCGACCGACCCTTGCCGCCGGCCGGCTGGTAATGGGCGAGCGGGATCTCGTCATCGGTCACCGCCACCGGCGGTACGTCCTCGACGGCGAACTCGACGTCCGCGAGCTCAGTGGACCACCGGTGGTCGAGATGCTCGACGGCGTCCAAGACGAGATCGTCGAAGCGGTCGCCGCGGGTGGCGTAGGCGGGCACGTCCGGCGGAAGGAGAGTGCCCCGGATGCCACGGCCGCGCCGGTCGCGCCGGCGCCGTGGCGGGATCGGCCGGGCGACTGCCGGGAACCGCTCGGGCTCGGTCACCCTGTCAGCGTAGCGTTCAAGGATGGACGGTCGTCCGTCGATCGCGGTGAACTCCGCGCCGCTTCCGGCATCGCTCGGAGTGGTGCGCCGATCCGTGGGCGCGGCAACGACGGTTCCGGTCACATCCCTGCGCTCCATCCCCCATCGCTACCAGCTCGAGGACGGTCCATGATCTCAAAATCGCTCTGGATACGTGCTGAACGAGGGATATTGTATGCGGGCCGCGATGGCATGGTCGACGCCGCGTGACGATTAGTCGTCGCGCCACGCGACACGACCCGAGGTGGTGGCCGTCGTCCGTTCCGGGGGCTACCGTCCGGAACGTGAAGCCTCGGCGCTGCTCCCGCTCGGCCTGTTCCGCAGCCGCGGTCGCCACGCTCACGTACGCCTACGCGGAATCCACGGCGGTATTGGGCCCGCTCTCCCCGTACGTCGAACCACACTCCTACGATCTGTGCGGCACCCACGCGGATCGGCTCACCGTGCCGCTTGGCTGGGCTGTGGTCCGGCTCGAGGCCGAGGCACCCCGTGAGGGGGGTCGTGAGGTGGCCGGGGACGATCTGGAGGCCCTCGCGGACGCCGTGCGTGAGGCGTCCCGGCGGGGAGGGCCGGAGCCCCCGCAGGGTCCGCAGGCCCCACCCCCGGGTGGCCGGCGGGGTCACCTGCGGGCCGTTCCCAGCCCGTCCTGATCCGGAGCGCTCCCACCTCTTGGCCGTCCCGGTCAGGTGGTCGTCCCGATCTTCCGTTTGTCCTGGTACCGGTGGTTCGGCGAGTGGTTCGGCGCGAGTTCGCCCGGACGCGGTTCCAGCGGTGTCGGACCCGGCGGATAAGGTCAACCGAGCCGGTCGCAGTAGTGGCCGCGCGGCCGGGAGGCACCATTCACCCGGTGCCGGGGGACACCAGGGAGAAGGGTTGGAAGGGATGCGTGACCTCTCGCGGATCTTCAAGGCGTACGACGTGCGTGGCGTGGTGCCGGCGGAGTTCGACGCCGACGTCGCCCGAGCCACCGGAGCCGCCTTCGTGCGGCTGCTCGGCGCCCCGCGGATCGTGACCGCGCACGACATGCGGGAGTCGTCGGTCCCGCTCGCCGAGGCCTTCGCGGAAGGGGCGGCCAGCCAGGGCGCGGACGTGATCGCCGCCGGGCTGGGATCCACCGATCTGCTCTACTTCGCCGCCGGTTCGCTGAACATTCCGGGTGCGATGTTCACCGCGTCGCACAACCCGGCGAAGTACAACGGCATAAAGCTCTGCCGGGCCGGCGCGGCACCCATCGGCCAGGAGACCGGGCTCGCCGACATCCGCGCGATGATCGAGGCGGGCATTCCCGCCGGTCCCGGTCGTCGCGGCACCGTGGCTCGGCGGGACCTGCTGGACTCCTACGTGCGTCATCTGCGCACCTTGGTCGACTTGGCGCAGATCCGGCCGCTGACGGTCGCCGTGGACGCGGGCAACGGCATGGGCGGGCTGACCGTCCCGGCCACCTTCACCGGGCTGCCGCTGACAGTGATCCCGCTCTACTTCGAGCTGGACGGCTCCTTCCCGAACCACGAGGCGAACCCGATCGAGCCGGCGAACCTGCGGGACCTGCAGGCCGCCGTCCGCAGCTCCGGAGCCGACATCGGCCTGGCCTTCGACGGCGACGCCGACCGCTGCTTCGTCGTCGACGAGCGGGGGGAGATCGTCTCTCCGTCGACCATCACCGCCCTGGTGGCCGATCGCGAGCTGGCCCGGGAGCCGGGGGGCACGATCATCCACAACGTCATCGTCAGCCGGGCGGTCCCCGAGCTGGTCACCGAGCGCGGGGGGGTCCCGGTCCGGACCCGCGTGGGCCACTCGTTCATCAAGGCCGAGATGGCCCGTACCGGCGCGGTTTTCGGTGGCGAGCATTCCGGTCACTTCTACTTCCGCGACTTCTGGCGAGCGGACTCCGGCATGCTCGCCGCGCTCCATGTGCTCGCCGCGTTGGGCAGCCAGGACCGGCCGCTGTCCGAGCTGCTCGGGGGGTACGCCCGTTACAGCGCGTCCGGTGAGATCAATTCCGAGATCGCGGACGCCGCGGCGGCGATGAACGTGATCGAGAAGGCGTACGCGCCGGACGCTGCCGACGTGGACCACCTGGACGGGTTGACGATCTCCTTCTCGGACGGATCCTGGTTCAACCTCCGCCCGTCCAACACCGAGCCGCTGTTGCGGCTCAATGTGGAGGGGCCCGACGACGCCACGATGCACCGGCTGCGCGACGAGATCCTCGCTCGGATCCGGAGCGGAAGGGAAGCCTGATGAGTCTCGACCCGCTGCTGTTGGAGATCCTTGTCTGCCCGTGCAGCAAGCACGGTGAGCTGCGGCCCGACGAGCTGAGCGGCGCCCCCGTGCTGGTGTGCCTCGCCTGCGACCTGGCGTTCCCGGTGCGGGACGACATCCCGGTGATGCTGCTCGACGAGGCGATCCCGTTCTCCGGCGCGTCGGCGTCGAACTGACGCCGCGGCCTCGACGTGTATCTCGACGAGGCGATCCTCGACGACACCGCCCGGATCGACGCCGGTCACGCCGGCGGTCTCCTGCCGCACATCGCCTCCGCCGCCCGCCAGGTCCGTCGCGGTGCCACCCTCGCCCAGGAGGCCGGGGTCGGTCGCCTCGCCGCCGACGGACGGCCCCGGGCGGTCGTCGTGGTGGGTGTGGGCGGCGCGGCGCTGGCCGCCGAGGTGCTCGCCGCCGTCGCCGGGCCGGCCAGCCCGGTGCCCGTCATCGGTCACCACACCTACGGCCTTCCGGGCTGGGTGGGGGTGGCCGACATCGTCCTCGCGGTGTCGGCGTCCGGTGCCTCCGCGGAGACCTGTTCGGCGGTGGAGGAGGCGAACCGGCGCGGCGCGCGGGTGGCCGTGGTCGCCCCTGCCGACACCCCCCTGGCCTACCTGGCCGGGGTGGCCGGTGCGCCCCTCGTCGTGACTTCGGCGGAGCGGCCCGCTCGTGCCGTCCTGTGGTCGTTGTCGCTGCCACTGATCATCGTCGCCCGGGCCCTGGGTATCGCGCGGGTGGCGGACGAGGCGATCGAGGCGGCCGCCGTCCGCCTCGAGGACGTCGCGACCCGTTGCCGTTCGTCCAGCGAGTCGTTCGTCAATCCGGCGAAGACGCTCGCGCTCGAGCTGGCCGGTACGTTGCCGCTCATCTGGGGAACCTCACCGGTGACGAACGTGGTGGCCGAACGTGCCGTCACCCAGCTCGCGACGAGCGCGAAGTATCCGGCCATCGCCGGGGCGCTGCCGCATCCCGCCCGCCACCAGGTCGCGCTGTTCGACGGTGCCTTCGGGGCGGGTCTCGCGGCGGCTGGCGACCCGGCGCGCGACGACCTCGACGACTTCTTCCGCGACCGCGCCGAGGAGGACGAGTCGATCCGGCTCCGCCTGGTCCTGCTGCGCGATCCCGACGTCGAACGTCCGGATGTCGCCCGGCAGGCCGAGGCGGCGGTGGCGGTGGCGGCCGAGCGAGGCGTCGGCGTCACCGAACTGCGCGCCGACGGCGGCGGGCCGTTGGAACGGCTCGCCTCACTCATCGGCCTGTTCGACTACACGGCCGTTTATCTCGCCTTGGCGCTCGGGGTCGATCCCGTGCAGGTACCCGCCGCCCACGACCTCAGGCGCTGACAGACCTCAGGCGCTGACAGACCGCCGGAAGGCGGGCTAGTGGGCGGCAGGCTGATCCCCTCTGCCGGATCCCGGTTCGGCGCCGTTCTGGGGTTGCTGCGGCTGTCCCTGGTTCTGCCCGCTCTGGTCCGTGCCGGGCTGGCCGAGCGGGGTGCCGCCTCCCTGCGGCTGCCCGCCCGTGCCAGGGAAGATCTGCTGACCCAGGTTCTGCAACAGGTCGCCGAGGCCCTGACCGGGTGCCGGCGCTGGCGGGGTGTTCTGCAGACCTCCCTTGATGCCGCGCGCGACGGTCGGATCGGCACCGGGCAACGGGACTACCGGCTGGTTGGCTAGGGCGGCCCGCATCGACTTGCTCCAGATGATCGCGGGCAGGTCGCCGCCGAAGACACGGGGCCAGGTCCGGCCGTCGGCGACGACGCCCCGCAGCGGGTGGCTCTCCGCTCCCATGGGATCGCCGACGGCTACCGCTGCGGTGATCTGCGGGGTAAAGCCGACATACCAGGCGGCCGAGAACTCGTCGGTGGTGCCGGTCTTGCCCGCCGAGGGGCGGTCGATGGCCGCCTTGGTCCCGGTCCCGTGGAGCGGGACGCCGGCGAGCACGCTGGTCACGGTGTCGGCGACACCCTTGGCGAGTACCTGTTCGCACTGCGGCGGCTGGGCGATGTCGATCGGGTCGTGGCTGGAGTCGACGGCCCCGGTGGCGAAGCGGGGCGTGCAGCGCACCCCGCCGCCGGCGATCGTCGCGTAGGCGTCGGCCATCTGCAACGGGGAAACGTACATGTACTGGCCGCCACCGATGGCGGTGGCCCCGTCGGTGGAGCCGATCTTGTCCGCCTTCGGCGGTGTGACGCCCAGGCGTTTGGCCATCTCCAGGACCGCCGGGATGCCGGTCTTCTCCGCGAGCTGCACGTAGAAGGTGTTCACCGAGTCCCAGGTGCCCTTGGGGATGTCGTAGATGCCGGCCTCGGCGGGATCGGAGTTCGAGAAACCCCTGGGGCAGTCGCCCTCACCGCGGTCCAACGGGAACTTCTTGCTCTCGTAGCAGGCCGGGGAGTAGAAGGCCGTCGAGGTGCCGTAGCCCTGTTCGAGCGCGGCGGCGAGCACGAAGGTCTTGAACGTCGACCCGGGCTGGAAGGTGGCGTTGGTCGGCAGCGGCACCACCGTCTGGTTGGCTGCTGTGTTCGAGCCGTACACCCGGTTCACTGCCATGGCGAGGATGTTGCCGGTACCGGGCTGGATGACGACCTCGGTCGCCGACACCCGGTTGCTCGGCGATATGGTCGAGTTGACGGCGTCCTGCGCCGCCTGCTGCACCAGTGGGTCGAGAGTGGTCCTGATGACCAGGCCGCCCTCGTAGATGCGTCGGTTGCGTTCCTCCAGGGTGGAACCGAGCGCCGGGCTCGCCCGCAGCTGGGAGCGCACGTAGTCGCAGAAGAACGGCGCCGACGACGTCTCGCAGGAGTCCGCGGCTGGCGGCGGGGCTTTCACGACGTTCAGCGGCAGCTGCTTCGCCGCCTCCGCCTGGGTGGTAGAGACATACCCCTCGGCGGCCATCTTGTCCAGCACGGTGTTGCGCCGGGCCAGCGCGGCCTCCGGGTGAGCTGCGGGGTTGTACCGGGACGGACTCTGCACGAGCCCGGCTAGCAGCGCCGCCTGTTCGAGGGTGACCTGGGAGATGGGCACCCCGAAGTAGTGCTCGGCGGCGGTGCCGATCCCGTACGCGCCGTCACCGAAATACGCGATGTTGAGGTAGCGCTCCAGGATTTCGTCCTTGGAGAACCGCTTCTCGATGTCCAGGGCGTACCGGAGTTCCTGGATCTTGCGGTCCAGGGAGTCTCCGGCCACGACCTCTCGCTCCCGCGTGGTGCGGGCGTTCTGCAGCAGCACGTTCTTGACGTACTGCTGAGTCAGCGTCGAACCGCCCTGAGCGACTCCGCCGGCCTCGCTGTTGCGCAGCGCGGCGCGGAAGACGCCCTGTGGGTCGACGCCGCCGTGCTTGTAGAAGCGGGCGTCCTCGATCGAGACGATCGCCTCGCGCATGATCTTCGGGATCTCGTTGCCGGGCACGACGATGCGGTTCTCGGCGCCGCGCAACGTGGCAATCACTGATCCGTCGGCGGCCAGAATCGTCGAACTCTGCGGCAACGGAGGCGTGACGAGCTCGCCGGGCAGCCCGAGGAAGTGGTCCGCGCTTTCCTTGGCGAACAGGCCGACCGCACCGACGAACGGCAGGGACAACAACGCGACGACCAGCCCCAGAACGATCGCCGTCAGCCCCATCTTCTTCAGGACCCGACGCCGGTTCACGGGCGGACGGGGGTTGAGCGGCCTACCCGCTCCACCGGCCCCGGCCGCGCCGGCTGCGGCCGGACCGTCGCCCGTGCCGCCGGGGGAGCGACGCGCGGAAGCGCCGTCGTCCGCATAGGTGACGCCGCTCGCCACGTTGCCCGGCCTGGCGGATCGGGACGGCCTGGCGGATCGGGGCGATGCGGCGGATCGGGGCGATGCGGCGGATCGGGGCGGGGCGGGGGCACGTTCCGGCGCGACGGCGCGCGACGGGACACCCGGCCGGGCCGGCTTGCTCGGGTCGGCCGGCTTGCTCGCGCGCGGGGGCGGGGTGGCTTGAGATGGAGTGCTCGACTCCCGTCCGACAGACGTCAACGTCACCCCCTCCGTGGACCGGCGCAAGGGCCGGAGTCTTCCTGGGACCTGTCCAGCATGCGTGAGCCGGCACTTGGTCGCTCACCGGCATCACCGCCTCGAACCCGGTGCGACGTGGCAGCGGGTGCGCGCCGGGTTCGAGGCGGTTGGTGCGGACGGTCTGATTCCTAGGTAACGCTAGACGAGCGTTTCACCGGCGGACCAGCCGCCACGTCCGGTGTGTGCGGTACGCCCCACATTGTTTAGCAGACGTTAAGGAAGTGTGGATCTGATGGTGCGTGTCCCGGCTGGTCCGGGCGGGTGCGGCCGGATGATGGGCTGGCTGCCTGCCGGGGACCGGTGAGGGCGGCGGGGGTTACCGGCCCGGCGGGGGTTGCGGGGCCGTGGGGTAGGGGGGTGGCGGGGATTGGTCTTGGGCCGTCGGGTACTGGGCCGTCGGGTACTGGGCCGTCGGGTACTGGGCCGTCGGGTACGGGGAGAAGACGGGAGAGGGTATCGATCTCGGCCGGTTCGCCGTCAGCCGATGGTAGGCACGCCGGGTTCGCTCGGCCAACACGGCGGACAGGTAGGCCCAGCCCGGCGTGCCGGGCGGCGGCGGTGGTGTCACGACGGCCCGCACCTGCCGGACCAGCCCGCTGCCGAGGCGTTCGAGGGCTTGCGGGGACAGCTCGTGCGCCCGGCCGAGGAACTGGCGGGCACGCAGGGCCAGAGCATCATCCAACCCGGTGAGGTCGAGGGTGGCGGCCCAGCCGACGAGCTGGGGCGGGACGGACGGCGGCGCTCCGCCAGGGCGCGGCACGCTGGCCTGCAGGACGACCGTGCCGGCGAAGACGTCCCCCAGCCGCTTCGCGTGTTTCGACACCAGCATGCTGATCACCGCGGGCAGGCCCAGTAGCAGTCCGGGACGTTCGACGACCGCCCCGACCAGACCCCGGGCGAACGCGTGCCGGAAGTGGATGGGACCTCCGTCGTCGCGGACGACACGCAGCCCCATGGCCATCTTGCCGAGGGTCCGCCCGCGCGTCAGCGTCTCGCAGGTGACCGGATACCCGAGCACGACGCCGACGTAGACCAGCAGGAATACCGCGGCGATCAGGGCGTCGTTGTCGGGCCGCACGATCAGCAGGGCCGCGGCGCCGACCGCGTAGAGGATGTAGAGCTGGATGAGCAGGTCGAGCAGGCCGGCGATCAGACGGGAGCCCAGCCGAGCCACCCGCAGTTCGATGGTGATCGCTTCACCTGTGACGATCGCCTCACCCGTGAGGACACCCGTGCCGGCGAGACCGGCGGATCCCTTTCCCGTGACGACCTGGTTCATCTGGGCCCCCCGGGACCTCGATGGGTATCCGGACATCACCTTATGGCTTACGCCGCCCGGTTCGATCCTCCTCGCCGGGTGGTGCCGCCGACGGCGGTGAGGACGGTTCGGACGCGTGCGGCTCGAGGTCTGGGAGGATCTCGACGGGCTGGGAGGATGAGACCGCCATGGATCTCGATGCGTACGTCGCCGTGCACCGTCCGGAATGGGTCCGGCTTGGTCGGCTCGTCGACAAGGCCGGCCGGCCGCGGCGGATGGCACCGGACGAGCTCGACGAACTGGTCGAGTTGTACCAGCGCACGGCTACCCACCTCTCGGTCATCCGCAGCCGGTCGTACGACACGACCCTGGTCGACGATCTGACGAACCTGGTGGCGCGAGGCCGGGCGGCGGTGGGCGGCGCACCCGACCCCGGCTGGCATGTCGTCGGCCGTTTCTTCGCGGTGACGTTTCCGGTGGCCGTGTACGAACGCCGATGGTGGGCTGTCGCGACGGCGCTCGGTTCCCTGCTCGTCGCGCTGGCCGTCGGTCTGTGGGTCGTGCACGACGCCGAGGTGCAGGCGAACCTGCGTGCGCCGGACGCGGTCGCGGATCTGTGCCGCCACGACTTCGCGTCCTACTACACCGAGAATCCGGCCTCGTCCTTCGCCAGCCAGGTGTGGACGAACAACGCCTGGGTGGCCGCGCAGGCGGTGGTCTCCGGGGTGCTGCTGGGTCTCCCGACCCTGCTGGTCATGTTGCTGAACGCGCTGAATCTCGGCGTCGTCGGCGGATACATGTCCAGCTGTGGGGAGAGCGGGCAGTTCTTCGGCCTGATCCTCCCGCACGGCCTGCTGGAGCTCACGGTCGTGTTCGTCGCGGGCGGGGTCGGGCTGCGTCTCGGTTGGACGATCATTGCGCCGGGTCCGCGCAGGCGGGTGGAGGCCTTGGCCGCCGAGGGGCGCGCGGCGGTGGCCATCACGATGGGGATGGCGCTCGTGCTGGCCGCCTCCGGGCTGATCGAGGCGTTCGTGACCCCGTCGGGGTTGCCCACGGCGATCCGGATCGGGATCGGCGCGGTAGCGTTCGGCGGCTTCATCGCCTACGTCCGGCTGTATGGCGGCCGGGCGGCCGCGGCCGGAGAGACCGGTGACATCGACACCGGACGCGGCGGCGCCGACCTGCTCCCGGTGGCCTGAGCGCGGGTACACCGACTACCCGGCACCATCTCATGGGTGGCGAGCACCATCGGTTTTCAGAACGGGGGCTCCGGCCGTGGTTGAAAGCCACTGCTCGGTGATCCTCCTGAGCTCGCCGCTGGCGGTCAGTTCCGCCAGCGCGGCGTTGACGTTGCGCACCAGCGGATTACCCTTCTCGAACAGCAGGCCGAACTGCTCGGGCTCGCCGGTCGAGGGAAACTGACCGATGATGACGGAATTCTCGATCTCGGTGGCGGTCAGTTTGAACGCGGTGGGCAGGTCGACGACGATCCCGTCGATCGGGCCGTTCTCCAACGCGGTCTCGGCCTCGTTGGTGTCGTTGAAGACGGCCGGCTGCGCTGCCGGTTTCACCTGCTTGTTGATGGCGGTCAGACTCGTCGTGCCGATCGCGGCGCCGAGCTTGGCGTTCTTCAGCCCGGCGAGAGTCGTCACGTGCGCGATACGTGAGGATCTGAGCGCCACGACGGCCTGCGCGACGTCGTAGTAGCCGCTGCTGAAGTCGACTGCCTGCCGCCGTTCCGGCGTGATCGAGATCTCGTTGATGTCGAAGTCGAAGTTCTTCGCGCCGGGTGCGAACGAACTGTTGAACGGCACGTTCATCCAGTGCACCTGCGCCGCGGTGAAACCGAGTTTCGCGGCGACGGCGTAGGCGACTGCGCTCTCGAATCCCTGGCCGCTCTCCGGTCTGCCGTCGGCGAACCACGGCTCATATGCCGGTGAGCCGGTGGCGATGGTCAGCTGGCCGGGCTTGACCAGGTGAAGGGAGGCCGACCCGGTGGTGCCCGACGAGCCCGGGGTCGAACCACCCGACGACGCGCAGGACGCGAGTGCCAGTACCGCCGCGACCACCAGCGCGAGAGCGGCAGGCCGCCGTGGGCGTTGCATGGAAGACCTCCTGAGATGCCCCACCCTCGCGGATGGGCGCCGGAGCGCGGACTCTCGGGTCGCGCCGGCCTCGGGCCGGGCGGTGGGAGGGGCATGGTGTGCCTCGGCCGGCCAAGAACCGCGGAAACCGGCCTCCTGGACAAGGGCGCGACGCGGTCGGTGCGATGTCCCGTGACGCCGCCTTGGCAGCGGCCATCCCCGGACCATGCTGGTCAGAGTACCGTCTACCGCCACGGAACCATCCGGGGACACCGGCCGGCCCGGCCGGCACCTCGCGAAATCACCTTCGATGATTTCGCTGAGATAGTCGTCTAGAGCCGGCCGAGGGATTTCAGGGTGAGGTAGGTGTCGGTGACGGCCGCCGCGTAGCCGCTCGGCGGTGCGTCCACCACCTCGACCCCGCGGCGGCGCAGCGTCTCGGTGAGCTCCCGTCGCCGCAGCAGAGTCTGTTCGGCCGCCGCGGCCGCGTACACCTCACGGACGTCACCTCGGCCGGTCGTCATCTCGTCCACGCGCGGGTCGCGCAGCGCCGCGACCACGACAGTGTGCCGCGCGGCCAGCGTCGGCAGAGCCGGGAGCAGCCCCTCCTCGATCACCGCCGGTACCAGGTCGGTGAATAGGACGACCAGGGACCGCCGCGAAGTCCCGCGCAGCACCGTCGACACGATTCCGCCATGATCGGCCTCGATCAGGGCCGGTTCCAGGGCGGCCATCGCGTCGCTCATCCGGGCGAGCAACCCGTGATCGTGCCCGCCTGGCAGGGTGATCCGAGGAACGCTGTCGTGCGCCACGAGACCCACCTGGTCACCCGCGCGTAGCGCCACCGCGGTGAGCAGCAGCGCGGCGTCGAGCGCGTGGTCCAGTCGGGGGGTATCGCCGATTCGCCCGGCCGAGGTCCGACCCGTGTCGAGTACGCAGACGACCCTGCGGTCACGCTCCGGTCGGAAGGTACGGACGACGACGGTCCCGCGCCGGGCGGTACCCCGCCAGTCGATCAGCCGAACGTCGTCGCCGATCACATAGTCCCGCAGGCTGTCGAACTCGCAGCCGGCGCCCGCGCCGCGGATGGCGACCTCGCCCTCGACCTCCCGCAGCCGCGCGAGAGCGGCCGGCAGATGGCGGCGTGACGTGAACGGCGGCAGCACTCGGACCCGCCATGCGCAGTGATGCCGTCCCTGCCGGCCGGCGAGGCCGAGTGGCCCCAGCGAACGGATCGTGATGCGGAACGGCTCCCGGTCGCCGCGCCGGGTCGGATGCAGCGTCGTCTCCAGGAAGCGCCGCTCCCCCGCCGGAACGGTGACCCGGTGCTCCCGCGGCCGGGACCCCGAGGACGGCGGCCAGGCGTCGCGGATGTGGGCACGCACCGTGCGGGTGCCGCCGTTCGTGACGCCGAGCACCAGCGGAACGGGCTGACCCAGCCGCCCGGCGGTCGGTCCGGAGCGGCTGAACTCCAGCGTGCGGACCCCACCCGCCAGGGCGAGGTCGAGGGCGACCAAGCCCACCACCACCAGGTCGACCAGCACGAGGGTCAGGCCCGGGGCGGGGGACAGGACGACGACCAGCGCCCCGAACAGGGCCAGTGCGACGGTACGGCCGGTGATCGCCACCGTTTCCGCCTACCGGGGCACCGGAACGGTGGCGAGTACCTGTTCGAGCACGACATCGGCCGTCACGCCGTCCAGTTCGGCCTCCGGACGGAGGCTGATCCGGTGCCGCAGGGTTGCCCGGGCCAGCGCCTTGACATCGTCGGGGGTCGCATAGCCGCGTCCCGACAGCCACGCCCAGGCCCGGGCCGTCGCCAGCAGCGCGGTGGCGCCGCGGGGGGACACCCCGAGCTGTACCGACGGTGCCGCGCGGGTCGCCCGGGCCAGATCGACGATGTAGGCCAGCACCTCCGGGTGGACTGCGACGGTGAGCACCGCGGCGCGGGCCGCCGCGAGGTCCGCTGGTCCCGCGACCGGGTGGACCCCCGCGGCGGGCAGGTCGGAGGGGTCGAACCCGTCCGCATGGTGGGCGAGGACACGGACCTCGTCGTCGCGGGGCGGCAGTGGCAGCGTCACCTTCACCAGGAAGCGGTCGAGTTGCGCCTCGGGAAGCGGATAGGTGCCCTCGTGTTCGATCGGGTTCTGGGTGGCGAGGACTGCGAAGGGGGCCGGCAGCGGCCGCGGGACGCCCGCCACACTGACCTGACGCTCCTCCATCACCTCCAGCAGGGCGGCCTGCGTCTTCGGCGGAGTCCGGTTGATCTCGTCGGCCAGCAGGAGGTTGGTGAAGACCGGGCCCTCCCGGAAGGTGAACTCGGAACTGCGGTTGTCGTACACCAGCGAGCCGGTGACGTCGCCGGGCATGAGGTCCGGGGTGAACTGCAGGCGCTTGGTGTCCAGTGCCAACGCGGTCGCGAGCGTGCGGACCAGCAGCGTCTTCGCGACGCCGGGCACCCCCTCGAGCAGTGCGTGTCCCCGGCACAGCAGGGCGATGACGAGCCCGCTGACCGCCGCGTCCTGACCGATCACCGCCTTGGCCACCTCACCGCGCAGCGCGATCAGGGACCGGCGGGCCGTCTGCGCGTCCGGTGGTGCCGGCTGCTCTCCCGGACCCGGCGCCGCGGCGGACGACGATGCGGTCGAGGGCGGGGGGGCTGTCGTCGGCGCGTCGATGCGCGGGGATGTCACCGTATGCCTACCTGTCGATCGAGCTCGTCGAGCGCGTGGGCCAGCGCCAGCAGCGCCGCGTCCTGCGTATCGCGTCGAGGGGCGCCGACGCCGGCCCGGGGAACGCCGGCCCGGGGAACGCCCGCCGCGGCGGTCCGCTCGGATCCGCCGTCGCGATACCGTCCGGCCCCGCCGGATGCCGCCCGCTGTCCGTTCTCGGCCGGGTAGCGGCCTGACTGGTACCAGTCCCTGGCCCGCCCGAGGTGACCGGGCGGTCCGGCGGTCTGCGGCGGCATGCCCGAACCGTACAGGAGCGATCCGATCTCCGAGGGTGACCGTCCCGTCTGCTCGCTGGCAGTGGTCACCAGAGCGACGGGATCGGGGCTCAGGGAACCGGCGGGGGTCCAGATCAGGGGCAGGCCCATCCGTTCGGCCAGCCGGACGCGCGTCCCGGCCCGCAGCGCGTCGGCGGTCCTGTCCCGGGCGTGTGCCGCCGCGTACAGTCGCCCGCGTCCCTCGACCGTCTCGGCCGCCCGGACGACCACCGGAAGGGGCTCCGGCACCGGCGGCCCGAGCCGCCGGCCACGCCACAGCGCCAGCAGCGCCAGGACGACGACGATGTGCAGAAAGGTCCACCAGAAGGCGGACGGCAGCAGATCCATCATGCTTTTCGTGCCGACCCCGCCGGCCCCACCCGCGTCGGGTGTGATCCAGGACAGTACGGGTTGCCGGGCGAGCAGGCCGAGGGCCAGCGCCGCGTTCCCCGTGCGGCCGAGGTGTTCGTTGGTGAGGAACCCCGCCGAGCCGAGCAGTACCAGCCGCCCGCCACCGGCGCGTGGTGAGCCCGATCGGGTGGGGGTCAGCACGGCGAGGCGTGCCTCGCCGTGCGGGTCGCCGTAGCACAACGAGACCGCCATGTCGCCGAGACCGGCTCCGTCGCCCTGGCGGGTGAAGGTCTCGTCGGCGCCGATCGAGGTTGTTCCGGCCGTGGTCGCCTCGGGCAGGAGGCACCGTGGATCACTCTGCTCGCCGCTGGGCGCGGAGCCTGCTGTGACCACCCCGACATTTAGGGCACCGAGCACCGTGGCGTCCGGCGCCACGAGGACGACGTCGGCGCCCTGCCAGACCCGTCCGAGCAGGGCGATCAGCTCGTCATGGGTGAGCCGTCCCGGATGGACGACGACCAGCGTCGCCCTACCGCCCGCCCCGGCTGGACCGACCCCGCCGCCCAGACCACCGGGGTTCGGCCCCTGCTGCCGGCCGCCGGAAGGGTTGTCCGTGGCGGAGACGATGATCCCGCGTGCCCGCAGGATCTCGGCTAGGGCCCGGGTTCCTCCGGGCTCGGCGGAGGCCACGTCCAGGTAGGCCTGGCCGTCGGGCCGCCCGGCCAGCGCCGAGACGACCACGTAACAGAGGACCAGGACGCCGAGGACGGCCACCACGAGGATCCCGCGGCGCACCGCTGGAGGCCTGGGACCGCTGCGCAACGCGCTCGGCGACCCCCGCCCGGACCGGCCGCCGGCCGTCCCGCCGCCACCGAGATGGTCGCCGGTGATCGCCGGGGCGCCGGGGATGGTCATGCCGGGACCGCGAGGGTGCCGGTGCCGCCGGTGCCGCCGGTGCCGCCGGTGCCGTCTGTGCCGTCTGTGCCGTCTGCGCCGTCTGCGCCGTCTGCGCCGCGACGCAGCTGGATCAGGGCGCGGTCGGCCTCGACCAGGACCCGGTAGCCGGCCGCGGACCCCGGGCGCCCGCCGTACCAGATCTCGCTGAAGACCTCGACCGCCGCGGCGAGCGCCGCGGCCGGCTCGAACGCCGTGCCGGGTCCATCGCCCGCCGCGCCCGTCGTCGCGCCCGGCCGGTCCGTTCCGCCCCGGGGTTGCCCGCCGTCGGGGGACGGCGCGATTCTCGCCACCTCCTCGACGAGTTCACCGGCCGTACGGCCGGGGCGCGGATCGAGCACGCCCTTCTCCTCCAGCATCCGCACGATGGCCCGTAGCCGGGACCGAACCGCCTCCGCATAGGCTCCGCCGGCGGCGTGGCCGTCAGCCTCGGCACGCAGCTGCGCCGCGGTTGACGAACTGGACAGGTCGTTATCCTCCCGCCTGGTACGCGCGCTGCGGCGCACCGGGCCGAGCCACCACCGCAGCGCCACCGCCACGACGACGAGTACGAGGACGAGCGCGAGGACCCCGAGACCACCCGACCCTCCGCCGAGGCCGTCTCCGCCGGGGAGCAGCCAGTGGACCAGATCCCCGATCCTGTCGTCGATCCACCGGACCGCCCGGCTCCACCAGCTGGGTTCGGAACTACTGTAGAGGTGCCTGGAAAGTTCCCGCCGAGCCTCCTCCCGAGCTCCGTCCCGAGTGACAGGACCGCCGAGCGTCATCCGGAGGGCCGCAGGCCGGCGGTGCGGGCGCGGGCCGCCTCGGCGAGGGTCACGTCCAGACCCTCGCGTCTGATCCTGAGGTCGACGTAGAGCAGGACGACGGCTCCGGAGACGATCGGCGTGGAGATCGCGGTGGCGAGCAGACTGCCGATCGCCTGGACGATGTAGCCGGTGACGGTGAGATCACCCCTGATCGGGTCGCCGAACACCGACTCGGAGGAGGCCATCACGATGCTGGCGGCGATGGCGAAGATCGCACCGAGGAACCCCGCCACCAGCATGGCGAGCAGCAGAATACCGAACGTCCGCCACCATGATCCACGCACGATCGCGATCGACCGTCGCAGCGCGTCGCGCACGGTGCCGCCCTCGAGGACGTACGCGGGCGTGGCCAGCGCCAGGTAGACCCCGACGACGATCGCCCCGACCAGCAGCGCGATCAGCCCCAGTACCACCGACAGCGCCACGATGACCGTGAGGCCGAGCAGGCCGGGCAGCCGCGGCGCGACCCGTCGGACCGCGTCGATTGTGGTGATTCGGCTTCCCAGGATCGCCTCGCTCACCACGACGCTGAGCACCCCGGAAAGAAAGAGCCCGAGGATGAGATCGAGACCGAGCATCGCGACGGTGATGGCGGCCCTGGCGCCCGGCGACGCGTCCTCGCCGCTGATCGCGACGGTGGTGGACACCGTCTCCACCACCGCCGCGGCCGCCACCGTCACCCCGACGGTCGCGCCGGGATTCGTGCGGATCGTGGCGAACGTGCCGTCCAGGATCTCGCCCAGAGCGAGGGGGCGCAGCGGGATGATGCCCGGTTTCGGGACGGCCGGGCCCCACCGCCACTGTCCCCACGGGCCCTGCGGGGCGCCGGGCGGCGGGGTGCCGGGCGAGGCCCAACCGGGTCCGTCGGCCATCGGTGTGTCTCCACTCGTCGCGGTCGGTGTCGAGGTTCGGTGTCGAGGTTCGATGTGTCGAGGTAAGGATGCCGTGCTTGTGGTGGGCATGCCGCGGCCACTGTGAGGATTCTGTGCTCTCGGCCAGGATGGATGCTGGCGATGCCGGCGGAATTACGCGGTCTGGCCGGGATGTGCCGGCCGGGACGTGCCGGCCAGACCGGCCCCACCTCGGCTGCGGGGCCGGTGGCCGACCGCGTCGCCCGGGATTGTCCACAGCCGCTTCGCGACTGCCGGGGGCGGTATCCACAGATCACCACTCGGGGCTGGTCGGCCCGCGGCCCGCGGCTGATCCTTCCTGTCATGCCTCGAGCCACGTTGTCCCTGCTCACCAGGAATCTTGCGATTCTCGCTGATCTGATCATGCCGCTTGCCTGCGCCGGATGCGGCGACTGGGGGGCGTCGGCGTGCCCGGCGTGTGTCGCCGAGCTTCGTGGTCCCGTGTTCCTCGCCGCCGCGGGCTCCCTGGCCACCCCGTGGCGGCGAGGGCTGCCGCCGTGCCTGGCCGCCGCCCGCTACGCCGACCGGGTCCGGGCGCTCCTTCTCGCCTACAAGGAGCGTGGCCGGCGCGACCTGGCCGGTCCGCTGGGCGGTGCGCTCGCCCGCGCGGTAGCGCGGGCGGTGTCGTCGGGCGCGGTGGGTGCCACCGACGTGCATCCCGGTCGCTGTCCTCGCGGGCGCGGTGTGGTGCTGGTCCCGGTGCCTTCGAACCGCGCCGCGCGGCGTCGGCGTGGTTTCGACCACCTCGAGCTGCTGTGTTCCGTGGCGGCCGCGGTCCTGCGCCGACGCGGGCACCGGGTCGGAATCGCTCCCGTGCTGCGGCCGGTGCGGCACACGGCGGACCAGGCCGGGCTGGGGGCGGCGGCACGGTTCGTCAACCTCACGGGCGCCTTCGGCCTGGTCGGTCCTGCCCGCACGGCCCGGCTGGTGCGGGCCGCCGACGATCTCTCGGACGGACCTCCCGCGGACCCGCGCATCGTCGTGGTCGACGACGTACTGACGACGGGAGCCACGGCGGGTGAGGCGGTACGGGCCCTACGAGCCGGCGCCCTGCGGGCGAGCGCCGTCGCGGTGGTGGCCGCTTCGGGCCCGACGCGCGGACGGGACCGCTTGCTCGCAATGACGGGGCCGTCGGGGTGAAACTACCAGTACGCACCGCCTGACCAGGCAGTCGGCGCAACGGCCGAGTGGCCCGACGGAGCGGGAGTGACCGCTTGTCGGTCGCAGTGCACTCGTCGTGCGGATACCGGGCCGGCGGACGGAGTAGCGCCGCCGCTGAAGGGAAGGGAGCCGAATGCGGGCAGCCAGCCGCAGAACGTTGGGAAGGTGCGACAACCGTAGATAGGGCGCCCGGGGGATCGTCTCGGCCCCGCGGAGACGGTTCCCTCCGGAAGTTCCGAGACACCGGCGCACGGTCGGCAGCCTTGGCGAGGGCCGTGGGCGTCGGACAGGCGAACAGGAGGTGGATCGCGTGGACATCGTGGTCAAGGGCAGGCACACCGCGGTTCCGGAACGGTTCCGCAATCATGTCCAGGCCAAGCTCGCCAAGTTGGAACGGCTGAATTCCAACATCATCCGGGTGGATGTCGAGCTGTCGAAGGAACGCAACCCCCGGCTGTCCGACGTCTGCGACCGGGTCGAGCTGACCGTGTACTCACGGGGTCCGGTGATCCGGGCCGAGGCCGCCGCGGCCGACTGCTACGCCGCCCTCGACCTGGCCGCCGGCAAACTGGCCGAGCGGCTGCGCCGGGCCGCCGACCGGCGGGTCCGCCACCACGCCAACCACGCTGGAGCCAAGCCGACCGGGATCACCTCGGTTCCGCTCGGCAGTCTCATGCCGTTGGAGGGCACGAAGCCGGCGGCTGCCCTACCGACCGGTGCCGAGGAGGCCGGTGCCGCCGGAAGGAGCGGCAGCGGCGGATCCAGGCCGGTCGTCGCCGCCCCGGCCGACGAATCCACCGCCAGGATCGGTGCGGGCGAGCAGAGCGAGCAGGCTCCGCTGATCGTCCGGGAGAAGACCCACGAGGCGGAGCCGATGTCGCTGGAGGAGGCCCTGTCCAACATGGAACTGGTGGGGCATGATTTCTATCTCTTCCTCGACGTCGATCTTGGCCTCCCCAGCGTCGTCTACCGGCGGGTCGGTTACGACTACGGTGTCATCCGGTTGTCCGGTTCGGCGGCGGCCGGCAGGTCGGGGCCGGCGGGCGCCGATCAGCGGGACGAGCGGCCGTCGCCAACCCGAGGCGCCTTCGTGAGCTCGGCCGCCGCCGTTTAGACGATCTGAAGGCCGCGTCCGCCGGCCGACGTGCGACCATTTGCCTCGGGTGTCGGAGTACACGGCGCACCGCCCCGCGTGGAGGCACGCGGGGCGGTGCGCCGCGGGCAGTGGTCCAGGGAGGTCAGATGACGGTGGAGGAGCAGCGCTCTGAGGAGATGCTGCCGACGCCATCGGAGGCGAACCCCATCCGGGTGCTGATCGTTGACGACCATGCGCTGTTCCGGCGTGGGCTGGAGATGGTGCTGGGGCAGGAGGTTGACATCGAGGTCGTCGGGGAGGCCGCGGACGGTGCCGAGGCGGTGACCATGGCTAAGGAGATGGCGCCGGACATCGTGCTCATGGATGTGCGGATGCCGCGCCGTGGCGGGATCGACGCCACGAGCGCCATCAAGGAGGCTGTCCCGAGCGCCAAGATCGTCATGCTGACCATCAGCGACGAGGAGGCCGACCTCTATGACGCGATTAAGGCGGGGGCCATGGGCTACCTGCTGAAGGAGATCTCTATCGACGAGGTCGCCGCGGACATCCGCGCCGTGTACGGGGGGCAGAGCCTCATCAGCCCGTCCATGGCGTCGAAGCTGCTCAGCGAGTTCGCAGCCATGATTAAGAACAAGGATGACCGTCCGCAGCTCCCTACCCCCCGGCTGACCGACCGGGAGATGGAGGTGCTGCGGCTCGTCGCCAAGGGCATGAACAACCGTGACATCGCCAAGCAGCTCTACATCAGTGAGAACACGGTCAAGAACCACATCCGCAACATCCTGGAGAAGCTCCAGCTGCACTCCAGGATGGAGGCGGTCGTGTACGCGGTCCGGGAGAAGCTGCTCGAGATCACCTGAGGCCCGGTCGGGGGGGCGTCACCGCGGCGCGGGATCGTCCGGTAGGAGCGATCCCACCCAGCAGTCCCTCCGGTTACCGTCGCCCAGCAGCAGGGCCCGGCGCAGGGTGCCCTCCACGGTGAAGCCGGCCTTCTCGGCCACGCGGCGAGACGCGAGGTTGCCCACCGCGGCCCGCCACTCGATCCGGGCCAGCCCCAGAGCTCCGAAACCCCAGCGGGTCAGCGCGGCAACGGCCTGGGAGGTCACTGCCCGCCCGCGCGCCGGCGCCGCGCACCAGTAACCAATCTTCGCGTCGCCGTCGCCGGAGAGATCCGTCAGTCCGACCGAGGCAAGGAGTTGCTCGGTCGTGGCATCCACCACCGCGAACAGCGCCCCGGTCCCGCTGGCCCAGCTCTGCGGCGACTGGCGTGAGACAAAGTCCACCGCGTGTTGGTACAGATACGGCGTCGGGACTCTCGTCCACCGGCTTATCTCCGGGTCCTGGCAGGCCAGGTGTACGGCGTCGGCGTCCCGGGGGTGCCAGGGGCGCAGATGCAGACGGCCCGCCGTGATCTCCGCCGGTTCGAGAGGTGCCATGCTCCAACCTTGCACCGGCCGCCACCGTTGCCGCCGATCCAGGGCACCCATCCGCGCTCCCGGTCGTTGGACAGTGCGGCGTGGCATGGGCGGACCATGCACGCCGTGTTGTCATCCCGTTCTGGTCGTTCCCGTCCGTACGACCCCTGGCCTCGCTCGCCGGCACCCCTTCCCGTCGCCCGCTCCTCACCGGTCCCAGCCGGAGGAACCGCGCGCGGATGGATGTTGTAGGCGGCTGTCGAAGGGCTAGCATCGTGGGGTCGGTGACCTCGCCGACGCGCCTGCCGGAGGAGTTTCGCCCGTGGTACTAGACAAGATCTTGCGTGCCGGCGAGGGCCGGATCCTGCGCAAGCTCAAGGCGATCGCCGAGCAGGTGAACCTGATCGAGGACGACTTCACCGGCCTGTCCGACGGTGAACTGCGAGGCATGACCGACGAGTTCCGCCAGCGGCTCGCGGACGGGAAGGAGACCCTCGACGACCTGCTGCCCGAGGCCTTCGCCGCCGTGCGCGAGGCGGCGCGGCGCACGCTGGGCCAGCGGCATTTCGATGTGCAGATCATGGGGGGCGCGGCCCTTCATCTCGGCAACATCGCCGAGATGAAGACCGGTGAGGGCAAGACGCTGGTCTCGACCCTGCCGACCTACCTCAACGCGCTGGCCGGTAAGGGTGTGCACGTCATCACCGTCAACGACTACCTCGCCCAGCGCGACGCCGAGAACATGGGCCGGGTCCATCGTTTCCTCGGCCTCACCGTGGGGGTGATCCATCCGCAGATGCCGCCGCCGGTCCGGCGGGCCCAGTACGCCTGCGACATCACCTACGGCACCAACAACGAGTTCGGGTTCGACTACCTCCGTGACAACATGGCCTGGAGTTCGGAGGAGCTCGTCCAGCGTGGCCACAACTTCGCGGTCGTCGACGAGGTGGACTCCATCCTCATCGACGAGGCCCGCACGCCGTTGATCATCAGCGGTCCAGCGGATCATCCGACCAGGTGGTACACGGAGTTTGCCCGGATCGCCCCGCTGCTCGAACGCGATGTCGATTACGAGGTCGAAGAGGGCAAGCGGACGGTGGCCATCACCGAGTCCGGGGTTGAGAAGGTCGAGGACCAGCTCGGCATCGAGAACCTCTACGAATCGGTGAATACCCCGCTCGTGGGCTACCTGAACAATTCGCTGAAGGCCAAGGAGCTCTACAAGCGGGACAAGGACTACATCGTTACCGACGGTGAGGTTCTCATCGTCGACGAGTTCACCGGCCGCGTGCTCCACGGTCGTCGCTACAGCGAGGGAATGCACCAGGCGATCGAGGCCAAGGAAAAGGTCGAGATCAAGCAGGAGAACCAGACCCTCGCGACGATCACGCTGCAGAACTACTTCCGGCTCTACGACAAGCTCTCCGGCATGACCGGTACCGCCATGACCGAGGCGGCCGAGTTCCACCAGATCTACTCGCTCGGGGTCGTCCCCATCCCGACGAACAAGCCGATGGTCCGGCTCGACCAGCCGGACGTCGTCTACAAGACCGAGATCGCGAAGTTCGACGCGGTGGTGGAGGACATCGCCGAGCGGCACGAGAAGGGCCAACCGGTCCTGGTCGGCACCACCAGCGTCGAGAAGTCCGAGTACCTCTCGAAGCAGCTTCGCAAGCGTGGTGTGCCGCACGAGGTGCTCAACGCCAAGCACCACGAGCGGGAGGCGGCCATCATCGCCGAGGCGGGCCGCAAGGGCGCCGTCACGGTGGCGACGAACATGGCCGGTCGTGGTACGGACATCATGCTCGGCGGTAACCCGGAGTTCATTGCCCAGGCCGAGCTGCGCCAGCGCGGCCTCTCGCCGATCGAGACCCCCGAGGACTATGAGGCGGCCTGGCAGGAGGCCCTGGAGAAGGCCAGGCAGTCGGTGAAGGCCGAGCACGAGGAGGTCGTCGACGCCGGCGGCCTGTACGTGCTCGGCACCGAGCGGCACGAGTCCCGGCGCATCGACAACCAGCTGCGTGGCCGGGCCGGCCGGCAGGGCGACCGCGGTGAGTCGCGCTTCTACCTCTCCCTCGGTGACGATCTCATGCGGTTGTTCAACGCGGCCGCGGTCGAGGGCATCATGGATCGGCTGAACATCCCCGAGGACGTCCCGATCGAATCGAAGATCGTGACTCGGGCGATCCGGTCGGCCCAGACCCAGGTCGAGGGGCAGAACTTCGAGATCCGCAAGAACGTCCTCAAGTACGACGAGGTCATGAACAAGCAGCGCACCGTGATCTATGAGGAGCGCCGCAAGGTTCTCGGCGGTGCCGATCTCCACGAGCAGGTGCGTCACTTCGTTGACGACACCGTCGAGGGATACGTGCGCGGCGCCACCGCCGACGGGTACCCGGAGGAGTGGGATCTCGACACGCTCTGGACGGCGCTCGGGCAGCTCTACCCGGTCGGTGTGGTGGCACCCGATGTCGATGATCGAGACGGGCTCACTGCCGATCACCTGCTCGAGGACATCCAGGTCGACGCGCAGGAGGCGTACGACCGGCGGGAACTCGACCTCGGCGACGGCCCCGACAGCGAACCGATCATGCGGGAGCTGGAGCGACGGGTCGTCCTCGCGGTCTTGGACCGCAAGTGGCGCGAGCACCTCTACGAGATGGACTACCTGCAGGAGGGCATCGGGCTGCGGGCGATGGGACAGCGGGACCCGCTGGTCGAGTACCAGCGTGAGGGTTTCGACATGTTCCAGACGATGATGGAGGGCATCAAGGAGGAGTCCGTCCGGCTGCTGTTCAACGTCGAGGTCCAGGTTGCGGGGCAGGAGGAGGCCGCCACGTCGGTGGGCGTCGAGCCGGCCGTGTCCGCTGCTCCCGCACCGCCGGCCGCAGCCGCGACCCTGCCCGCTCCGGCGGTGCCGACGATTCCGGACGGCGCCGGTCCCGTCGCGGACGCGCAGCCCGTTCGCCCCGCGGCGGCCCGTCAGACTCCGCCACCCCCTTCACCGGTTCCGTCCGCACCGCTGCCGGTCTTCGTCAAGGGGCTCGAGCCGCGGCGGCCGACCGGTGGCCTGCGCTACACCGCGCCGTCGGTCGACGGTGGATCCGGGCCGGTCACGACGGTGGATGGCAGGTCGGGACTGGGCCGCCCGGCTGGAGACGGTGCGCTCAGCGCCGCCCGCGGCGAGGCCGGCACGGCGCAGCCCGGTGCGGGCACGCGTCCCGCTCGCAATGCGCCCTGCCCGTGTGGGTCGGGCCGCAAGTACAAGCGCTGCCACGGCGACCCGGCGCGCCGCAACACCGAGTGATCCATCTCCGGGACCGGTGGCCGCACTAACCCACCTGCAGGGTCGTCACCCGCCAGCGTCCGCTGGACGACTCCATGCGCAGCGCGAGTGCGGCCACCCGGGCACCTCGGCTGATGACCGCCGAGACCTCGGCGACTCCGGGGCGCGGTTCGCTGACCCGTACGCTGCGGACCTGACCCCGCCTGCGATCCGTGGTCTGGGCGACGATGCGTTCGAGATCGTTCTGCAGGCGGGGCGTCGTCCATCCGGCGAGATGCGAGGCCGGGCGCACCCCGCCGAGCGTCTCGACGATCGCTCTGACGATGACCACCGCCGTTTCCCGGGGCGGTGGGTTCGTCCGGCTCCCGGCGGGGTGTCCCGGCCGCGGACCGGCTACCGGATCGAGACCCGGCACCGCGTGTGACGCCGCTGATCCCATGCCTGTGCCCGTGACCGTGCGCTCGGGCATGGCGAGGTGCCGAGGAGTCCGATCGACCGTCGTGCCACCGGGCTCGGTCTGGCCGTCCGCACCGCCACGGCCGCGTGGCGGCCCGCCGGGTCCCGACGGGCCGCCACGGCGGCGTCCGCCGCCTCCCGGGGCGGTCACGGGCCGGCCTGGACGATCGGCGGTGGTGCGTCCGGCCGGCCGCACCCGGGGTCGGGGCGGCCTTGTCGACGAGCCGGTCGGGGCGCCGGCCGACGAGGAGCCGGCCTCGTCGTCATAGGGCGGTTCGTGGGGGGTGATGGGAAGGCGGCGCATTCCGGGGGCCGGAACTGGACGCCGGGGCAGGGTCAGGGCGTAGGTGGCGGTCACGGCAGGCTCCGGAAGTGGTGGGCGGGGTCAGGGCCCGGGGGGTGGTTTCAGGCGTTGGCCGGGGAAGATCAGATTCGGGTCGTGGCCGATCAGGTCGGAGTTGGCGGCCCACCACCGTGGCCACTCGGCCGCGATCTGCTCCTGCGTCGCGTTCGGGCCGAGATGACGGGCCGCGATGGACCAGAGACTGTCGCCGCGGAGGACGACGATTTCCGCCGCCTCGACGCCGGGAGAGGTCCGGTCGGTACCCGGGAGGCTCATGGGCCTGCCCGTTCCACGAGGGGCCGGCGGCACGATCGGATCCCGGGCCGGTACCGATGCGATCGGAGCCGCCGGTCCGGACGATGTCGGGTTGGACGATGTCGGGTTGGACGATGTCGGTCCGGACGATGTCGGGTTGAACGATGTCGGGTTGAACGGTGTCGGAGTGATGGCCGCGCCGGGCGCGGCCGGGCTGCTCGGGGAGGTGGTGGCGGGTCGGTCCAGGTCCGGCCAGCCGGCTGTGGTCGTGCGAGCCGTGGTGAGCCGAGTGAGGGCGCCGGGGTCAGGGGCGGTGTGCACCGGGTTTCCGCCGGCGGCGGAAACCGGGGCTGGGGGCGGCGTTGGCGAGCCGGCCGCCGAGGTGGTCTCGTGCAGGTCCACGACGGGGATCGCCTCACCGAGACCGGGAACCGAGATCGTTGGGGTGGGGCTGGTCGCCGGGACGGCACCGGCACCGGGTTCGGGAGAGGACGTGGAGCCGGCAGGGGAGACGGGGCCGGTGGAGGAGACGGGGGGTGTCGCGGGGGCGTGACCGGCGGGGGTGCCGGCCGGGGGGCGATCGAGGTCGGGGAAGCCGGCTATCGGGTTCGGGGGATGGCCGACGGTGGTGGGCCGGTCCAGATCGGGCAGTGCGGCGGTGGCGCCCGCACTGACACCGGTCCCCGCAGGTCCGGTGGCCGCGGAGGCCGGGACCGCGGCGATGATCGGCGCCACCCCGGTGACGAGTGTCACTCCGAGGCTGATCTCGAGCATCCGCCGGATCGTGCGGGGAACGATCCGGCGGGCCAGCGCCGCGCTGAGCCGGCCGACTCCGCCGGGGATAGCCGACAGCGCGCCGAGCAGAACCCCCAGGCACAGCCAGAGCAGGCACACCCAGGCGACGCCCCCGATGATCGTGGCCAGCGCCTGCTCGGGCGCGGCGGCGAACCATTCCGGGGCGGCCTCGACGCTCTCCGGCAGGTCGGCCAGCCGGGGGCCGAAAACGATCAATATGATCGCCGTGATTGCGGCCGCGGTCGCGCCGGCGAACCGCGCCAGCGTCTGTCGAGCCGCCCTCGCGATCATTGTGGGTGCTCCTGTCCGCCGGATGCTGTCGAACTCGTTCGTTTGCCTATGTTTGCTTGTGTAAACCCCTGAAATCTCGCTGTCAACCCTGCTTGTGTAGGGAGTGAGGGGCAACTGGGGGAAGTGGGCGAAATCTACCTTTATGGGAAGGGGTATCGATGCGATGGGAGGATCTGTTCGCCGACCTGGAGCTGCAGTGGGAGGCGAACGAGGCCGCCGAGCTCTCCGCCGAGCTCGCGGACCGCAGCCGACGGGAGGCTGCCTACCTGCGGTTGATCGATCGGATGCGACCCGTCGTCGGACACCCGACACGTTGCCGGGTGGTGGGTGGTCAGCGCGCTCCCGAGATCCTGCACGGCACCCTGGCGGCCCTCGGGATGGACTGGTTGCTCATCACCGAGCCCGGCGCGACGGAGGTTCTGGTACCGGTGCGGTCGCTGCTGGCCGTGGAGAACCTGCCGGTGGTCTCGGCCCAGCCGGGTCATGAGGGTCCGCTGGCGGCCAAGCTGGATCTGCGGTACGTCCTGCGCGGGCTCGTCCGGGACCGCTCGGCGTGCACGCTCATGCTGGTGGACGGGGTGACCCTGCACGGGACGCCGGTGCGGGTCGGCTCGGACTTCCTGGAGGTGGCCGAACACGCCGTCGGCGAGTTCGCCCGGCGCGGCCAGATCCGCTCCGGCTGGACCATCCCCCTCGACGCGATCGCCTACGTTCGTCGGATCCACTGACCTCGCCGCGCCTACTGTGCCTAGTCCTCGGGCGGAGCCTCGTTACGGCTCATCGGATTGGCTGCGACGAAGGCCCGGGTCTGTTCATAGGCGCGCTGGATGTACGCCTCCAGCTCGGTGCGCTCCACCCGCCACTGGCCCCTCCCCCCGATCTTGATGGCGGGGAGCTCGCCCGAGCGGACAAGCGCGTAGGTCTGACTGGAGGAGATGTTGAGGATGTCCGCCACATCGCTGAGTTGAAGGAAGCGGTCGTTCATCAAAGTCCTCCTTCTGAGGGCGGATGTCTCTCCTCATGTGTGTATCAGAGATACCACCGCTCATCGCGTCCGGATGCGTGTGCTTGTGGATAAGTGCACGCGGATACCGCCAAAAGCCCGTGCTCGCAGGTACTGGACTGGTCCGCCACCCGCGCCTGCATGGCCCAGATGTCGACGGATCCCGTTCGGTCCGCAGCCGATTCCTCGCTGGTTTGGCTGGGCTCAGGGCCGACGACCGCGTACGCTCTGCGACCGGAAGGTGCGAACATGTACCAATGGTCCGGCTAGGAGAAGAGGGAGGTCTCCCGGTGACCGAGCTCGCCGCGGCACCGGCCCGCCCGGAGGCGTCCCCGCCACCGACATCACCCCCGGCCCGTCGGTTGACCCGCCGACGGTGGCGCGACTCCCGGCTGCTCGTCGGGGTGTTGCTCGTGCTCGTCTCGGTGGTCGTCGGGGCGCGGCTGTTCGCCAGCGCGGACGCGACCCGCCAGTGGGTGGTCGCCAAGGTGGACCTGCCGGCCGGGCACATCATCGTTGCCGGGGATCTCGCCACGGTATCGGCCAGGCTCGACGAGAGGACCTCGGGTCATTACTACCCGGGAAGCCGTCTCGACGACCTGATCGGCGCCACCCTGGCGCGGCCGGTGGACACCGGCGAGCTGGTGAGCGGACCCGACTTCGCCGGCCAGAACACCCAGCCGACGCGGCTGGTGCCGATCATTGTGAAGGCCGGGCGGCTGCCGACCCTCGGACCGGGTGACCATGTGGACGTCTTCGTGTTCCAGAGCGGCGCCGCAGCGCCGAGCACTACCGGGGGCGATCAGCAGGCCGGCCGGAGCACACCGGCCGCGCCCGCGGGTGCGGGGGCCGAGGCGCTGGTCCTGCACGACGTCGAGTTCGTCAGCCTCGAGAAGCTGACCAGCGGGGACCGTTCGCTGACGCTGCGCGTGCCGGTGGACAACGCCATCCAGGCCGTCGCGGCCTCGCAGAGCGAGCGGGTCGACGTCGTGAAGCTTGAGCGCGACTCCCGCGGTGAGGTCGGCTCGACGGGACCGACCACTGTGCCGGGGTACGGCCGGTGAGCCTGCCGATCCTCACCGCTGTCACCGATGCGATGGTCGAGGCCGGCCTGGTCTCGGCCTTCGATCGTCGCGACCTCGGGGTTACGGTGGTGCGCCGCTGCGTCGACCTGCCGGACCTGCTGGCCGCGGCGACCACCGGCGCGGCCCGGGCCGCCCTGCTGTCCGCGGACCTGCGCCGGCTCGACCGGGATGCGCTGACCCGCCTGGCCATGGCGGGCATCGCGGTGGTCGGGCTGACCGCCCCCGGCGACGAGGACGGCGACCGGCGGCTGCGGCAACTCGGCGTGGCCGCGGTCATCCCCTCGGACGCCACCGCGGAGGTCATCGCGGGAGCGGTCGTCGAGGCATCCCGGGCGCTGGCGACGAACGCGGCCGCGCCGGCGACCTGGGCGTCCGGTTCGTACAGCGAACCACTCGTCGGGTTCGGGCCGCTCGCCCCGGCCATCGACGTCACCGACGGTGTGGGGCCGATCGAACCGGGCGACGGCCGGGTGGGCCGGGTGATTGCGGTATGGGGTCCGGCCGGCGCGCCGGGACGCACCACGATCGCGCTGTGCCTGGCCGCCGAACTCGCCGGGCTGGGGACCTCCACCCTGCTGGTGGACGCCGACTCCTACGGCGGCGCGGTCGGGCAGCTCGTCGGCCTGCTCGAGGAGGCCCCCGGTCTGGCCGCGGCGGCCCGGTCGGCCAACCAGGGGCTGCTGGACGTGCCCCGGCTCGCCGTACTGTGCCGGGATCTGGGCGGCGGCCTGCGAGTGCTGCCCGGCATCTCCCGCCCCTCGCGGTGGCCCGAGCTACGCCCGGCATCCGTTGAGACCGTGCTGTCGATGGCCCGGCGTCTGGCGTCCTTCGTCGTCGTGGACTGCGGGTTCTGCCTGGAGACGGACGAGGAACTGTCGTTCGACACCTCCGCGCCCCGGCGTAACGGAGCGACGCTAGCCGTGCTGGGCGCGGCCGACGTCGTGCTGGCGGTGGCGTCCGCCGAACCGGTCGGTCTGGTCCGGTTCGTGCGGGGACTGTCCGACCTGCGGGAGACCGTCCCCGCCGTCGACCCGCTTGTCGTGGTGAACCGGCTGCGCGCCTCGGTTGTGGGCGCGGACCCGGCCCGCGAGGTCAGTCGGGCGATTCTGCGCCACACCGGGACCGAGCCGGTGGCCCTGGTGCCCTACGACCTCGCCGGGCTGGACGCCGCCCAGGTGGCCGGACAGCTCCTGCGTGACATCGCTCCGACCTCCCCGGCCCGGCTGGCGATCAGGGAGCTGGCTGGCCGGCTGCTTGGCCGCCCGGCGGCTCCCCGCCGTCGGCGGGGGAGCCTGCGGCGCCAGGCCCGGTGATCTTGGTGGGCGGGTGGGCCGTCCCGACGTACGAGCCAGAGCCGCATCCCCTGCTGGGCCTGCCGCTGGGCCTGCTGCCGTTCGGCTGATCGCTCGCGCGGTGTCGGCAACTCACGGTTACGCCCTTGGCGTAACCGTGACATAAAGTATTCGCACCATCATCCCGGCGTAGTGGGAGCGGTTACGGCGAGCAATTTAGGGGCATCGCTATGTGGAGGGACTTCGGTCAAGTCGTGAGAGGGATCTTGCTGATAGCTTTCGATCTTATAAGATTTACTACATAGAGTAACTTTCTTAATTCATAGAGCCTGAGATGCGAGAGAAGTCGCACAAGAAAGTCGCGCAACGTAGCATCGTATATGTATCTGTGAGCGGTCTCTTTCGGCAACGTTACGTTAGTGGGAGCATGCCTCGCCAGCGCCACACGAGTCGTACCTTGATCTCCTATGGGCGCGACGAGAGGTACGTGATGCTCGTTCGAGACGGCTGGGGGTGTGTCGGGTGAGCCGAGAGTACGCGAAGGCCGTGGGCGCCCGGTTGCGGGCGATTCGGATACAGCAGGGTCTGTCGCTGCAGGGAGTGGAGCAGAAGTCGCGGGGGCGGTGGAAGACCGCTGCCGTTGGTTCCTATGAGCGCGGTGACCGCATGATCAGCGTGCATCAGCTCTCCGAACTCGCGGGATTCTACGGAGTCCCGGTCTCGGCGCTGTTGCCCAACGAGGATCAGCTGCCGCCGCGGGAGCGTCGCCCACGTACGGTGCTCAACCTGGAGAAGCTGAGCGAGGCTCCGCCGGACTCCTCTGCTCTCGTTCGTCGGTGGGTCGCCCAGATCCAGCGCCAACGGGACGACTACGCCGGCCGCGTGCTGTCCATCCGGGATGGCGACGTGCGTGCGCTCGCCCTGCTCCACGACACGACCCCCCAGGAGTTCGCCGAGCGGCTGCGGACCTGGGGAGTGCTGGAGACCAGTTTCCCCGAAGAGAGTAGCGAGGAGCCGCCGGAGTAGTCCGGTGGACTGCCCGGGCGCTTCGAGCGCCGAGAGCAGCAAGGTACGGTCAACGCGGACCGTGGACTGCTACTGGCCCATCCCCGGCCGTCCCGACGCGGCGGGCACGCCGTTCGTGGGCGGCCCGGCCCAGGTGCGACCGGGCGGCCCACATGGCAGCGAGCATGCCGGGCGGCGGGCATCCCAGCGCGATGCGTCTCCCTTCCCGGTCGCCGCGCCGGGAGGTGGACTATGACCAGGAAACGGGCCCCACGCAGAGGTCTGGTCCTGGGGGCCGGTGGAGTGCTCGGCTCCGCCTGGATGATCGGCGCGATGCGGGCGGTCGAGACCGCGACCGGCCGCGACCTGAGCGGAGCCGACCTGGTGGTCGGCACGTCCGCCGGCTCGGTGGTCGCGGCCCTGCTCGGTCTGGGGATCGGCATCGACGTGATGGCCAATTCCGAGCGGGGGATCTACGAGGCGGGTGATCCCGTTCTTGACTACCGCGACCTCGGTGCCTCCCTACCCCCGCGCCCCCGGATGCGCATGGGCTCACCGAGGCTGCTGACGGCCAGCGCCCGGCACCCCCGGCGGTCCTCGCCGATGGTCACGCTGGCGGCGATGCTTCCACAGGGCCGTGGGAAGATCTCCGCGGTCGGCGATCTGGTGACCGCGGCGATGGACCGCAAGGGCCTCGATCCGACCGAATGGCCGACCAGGCCCGCGCTGCGGGTGGTGGCCATGAACTTCGACACCGGTGAGCGCGTGCTGTTCGGCGTGGCCGATGCGCCTCGGGCGACCTTGTCCGAGGCGGTGATGGCGTCGTGTGCCATTCCCGGCTGGTACGCCCCGGTCGCGGTGGACGGCCAGCGGTTCGTCGACGGCGGAACCCGATCGCCCGCATCGGTCGATCTTCTTGCCGACGCGGGCCTCGCGGAGATCCTGGTGCTCGCCCCGGCCTGCTCGTTCCAACTCGACCGACCCCGTGGCACGGTGGCCCGGGTCGAACGCCAGGTCCGCCGGGCCGCCACCCGCCGGCTGATGCGGGAGATCGAGATGGTGGAGGCGGCGGGCACCCGGGTGACGGTGCTCTGCCCAGGTCCGGAGGACCTCGAGGTCATCGGCGGAAACGTGATGGATCTGACCCGGCGGGCCCAGGTGTTCGAGACGGCGCTGCGTACGACGGGCGAGGCCCTGCATGTCGCCGCCCGTTCCGCCCGTTCCGGCGTGGCCGGGGCCACCGACGACGGGGCCACCGACGACGCCGAGGCGAGGGGGGGCCGGCTCGGGCTCGGCCTGGCTGGCTGACCGGGTTCTCGTGGCTGACTGGGTTCTCGTGGCTGACTGGGTTCTCGTGGCTGACTGGGTTCTCGTGGCTGACTGGGTTCTCGTGGCTGACCGGGTTCTCGTGGCCGGCTCGCCCCGGTTGGTTGCACACTGAGCGGGTGCGCATCTATCTCCCGTCCACGCTGGCCGTCGCCCGATCGGTCTGGGAATCCGCGCGCATCCCCCCAGGCACCGGATTCGCGGTCACCCCCGCGACGCGTGAGTGGTACGCCCAGTCGGAGTCCGAGGAGGAGTTGGAGTACGCGGCGCTGCACGACGCCGGCCGGGCGAGCCTGCGACTGCTGGACGCCGACCCGTCCGCGCCGCGCCGGCGCGTGGTCTTCGTGGCCGATGTCGCGGACGGCGAGGTGCGGGTACGCGACGATCTTGAGCGGGGTGCGGTCGAGGTGGACTTCCCGGTGCCGTGGTCGGCCGCGCAGGCCATCCATGTCGACGACGGAGACGACGAGGAGGTCGTCGCGGCGGTCGCGGCGGCGGCGAAGTGCATCGTCGAGGCCGATCTCGGTGGGGATGACGCCGCCTTCACCGTGGACAGCGTCGAGGGCTTCGAACTGCTGTGGTTCGCGCCTCAGGAGCTTCCCGATCTTCTCTGACCCCGGCGGAGACGCGGATGTTGAGTGCGCGGGGGTGACCCCCGCGCGGTGGAGGTCACCCCCGCACGGGGGAGGAGACCACGCACGTTGACGGCTCGTTGGGGCATGCTGTCTGGACTGGTGACCAGCTGGCGTGAAATGTTCCCGACGGGCGGCCCTCGTGGTTGTCTTTCCAGGCTCCTCCCTGGGGTGCTGTTCGTCGTCTGACGTCCGTGAACGGTGATTTCCCACCCAGGGAGATCGACGTGGCCAACGGTTGAACCTCCCCGGGTGCGGCCGATGTCGGGCGTTGCGAATAATGCTGGGGAGCCTTGCGGCGGCGACCGGGTCACCACCTGGATGGCGCCGAGGGGGCTCCACTTTCCACAACCTTCGTACCGAGATGTCACCCCCGCTGGCAGGTGTGATCTCGACCGACCCACCGCGGTAAGGAGGCTGGCAGCCCATGCTGTACCTCGCCGGGCAGATCCTGGCGTACGTGCTGGTGGCGATGCTCATTGGTGCGGCGCTGGCATGGGTCTTCCTGATCGCGCCGCTGCGCCGGCAGGCCCGCAACGCCGACGCCGACGCCGCGCGAAATCGGGCGGGATCGGGGGAGACACCGGCCGGCACCGGACCGGACCTCGACGAATCCCGCCCCGGCGCGGTCCCGTCGGCCGATCGGGCGGCAGCCGCGAACGACGTGAACCGGGTAAACGCCGGGCCGGCGGGCACCGGCGACGCCGACACGGGTGTCCCCGATTCGGGCGCCCGCGGCACGGGCACAGGGCAGGCCGCCGAGCTGATCGCCCGGTTGCGCCGGCAGCGTGACGACGTCGCCCTGGAGAAGGCGGATCTAACTGCCCGGCTCGCTGTCGCCGAACAGCGTGCCGCGGAGTCCGAACGGCGAATCGCCGAGGCGGAGCGCCATGCTGTGATCGCAGGCGCCCGGGTCGAGGAGATCGAAACGGCGCTGCGGGCCCGGGCGTACGCCGTGACACCCGGCGCGGCCCAGGCCCTCCCGGCCGGTTCGGGTGCCGCCGGTTCGGGTGCCGCCGGTTCGGGTGCCGCCGGCCCGGTGCCGGCGGGCTCTCCGGGGGCGGGCGGTGATCCCGTCGGCCCCTCGGCTGCGCAGCTCGCCCATGAGGCCGAGCTGCTGCGCAGACAGCTCGTCGAGGCCGAGGGCCGGGCGGCCAAGTTCTCCTCCCGGCTGGCCATGGCCCGTACGGAGGCGGAGGACGCGCAACGCCAGGTGGCCACCATGACCACCCGGCTGGATCGGCACCAGGCCGAATGGGCGGCCGAACGGCTCAGTCTGCTGGGGCGGATCGCGAAATCCGAGGCGCTTCTGGGCCAGGCCTCCTCCGACGAGGAAGCCGGTGCCGAGCATCCCGAGGCCGCCCCCACTGCCGAGGCCGCCCCCACTGCCGAGGCCGCCCCCACTGCCGAGGCCGCCCCCACTGCCGAGGCCGCCCCCACTGCCGAGGCCGCCGAGGCGGTCGGGGTTGCTGCCGCGGGCGGCGTGGTCCCGTCGAACCTCGCGGTCACCCCGAACGACGCGGGGCCGTCGAAGAGCGCGCTGCCCGCGCACGGCCTGGCCCTGTCGCCCGAGCCGAACGTCTCGGGGGCGACGGTCCAGGCGAGCGGCGTTGCCACGAAGAACCGGCCACCGGCCCTGGGCGGACCGCCGTCGAGTGGTCAGGGGAGTGGCGGCGGCGTGAAGAGCACCGGTGGCAGGAGCACCGGTGGAACGAACGGGGCCAGCGGCCAGCCGGGCACGGGTAGCCGGGTCGTGCTGGAACCCGCGCCGCGGTGGAACGGTCTCCTCGATCCCGTGCGGTCGGGCGGCGACAACCTCAAGGAGATTGTCGGCGTGGGCCCGGTGATCGAGGCCCGGCTGCGGGCGTTGGGCATCACAACCTTCAGCCAGCTGGCCGAAATGGGTGATACCGACGTCGAGCGGCTCGCTCACCGGCTGGATGGCTTCGGTGACCGCATCGTCTCCGACGATTGGGTCGGCCAGGCCCAGGATCTGCAGGCCCGGCACTACGGCGGCGTCTACTGACCGGACCGCCCTCCACCCCGCTCGGTCACAGTCCGGAGATGAGTCCCTCGATCTCAGCCTCCAGGATCCGGCGGTCGGTGACGTCGCAGTAGAGCCAGACATGGCCGCGGTAGCCGTCGGCCGCGGTCAGCGGGATGTGGCTACGCTCGAACACCCGTCCGTCGGCGAACATCACCGTCTCCCGGCGTAGCGTCCGCCGTCGGCGGAGCAGGATGTCCAGGCGCGTCGCGAATCCGGATGGATCGTCCACCAGTCCGGGCCGGGGACGCAGCTGCAGCCGGCAGTCCGTTCCGACCAGGTCGACGGGCAGGTCCGCCAGATCGAACAGATCGCAGTACACCTGGTTCACCGCCACCACACGCCCGTCCCGGTCGGCGATGAGCACGGCGGTCGTCAGTTCGGCGAGCAGGGTCGTCAGCCAGCGTTCCCGGTCCCGGCATGCCTCCTCGATCCGTCGGGCCTCGGAGAACAGGCAGCCACAGGTGTGGTTCGAGCCCCTGGCGCGTCCGAAGGGACGCAGGTCGTCGTTCTCGCTGCGATGCAGGGCCACGGCCGCGCGCCACTCCGCTCCAGGCGGGAGCGTCCCGCGGGGAAACCCGACCGTGGGCCGATCCTCGGTGGATTCACGGGATGTCGCCCGGCCTGGCGTCGGTTCGCCGGGAACCGGCCGGCGGGGAAGCGGAACAGACCATTCCCAGCCCCGATCGCCCCGATCGGACTGGTCCGGCAGATCACAGGGGTCCGGTCCGTCGAACGGGTCCGGTCCGTCGAACACGCCGAACCTGTCGAGATCGCCCGCGGGCACCCCATCGGCGGCGAGGGCCTGGAGGCCGAGGAGATCATGACCGAGCAGGTGTCCGTCGAGGAGGTCGGGATCGAGAGCTGCGAGTTCGAAAGCCGCCTCGCGACGGTGAAGGCGGTCGAGTTCGGCCTGCTCGTCGTCAAGGTGTTCGAGATCGGCCGCTTCGTGAGGCGCCGGTTCGCGGGAGGCGACGTCGGGTTCGGCTCGTTCCCGGACAGCGACGTCGTCGGTATCGGGCTGGTCCGCGGACGATGGGCCGATCGGGGAGCGACGCCCCTGGACCCGCGGCGAGGACACTGGCACACCCTTCATCGGCACACCCGTCACCGGCCCGGCGGCGTTCTCGAACGCACTGGCCGACGGCACGGTGAGGGTGCCGACGATCCGTCGTCTACCGTCCCCTGCCGAGGTCACCACCGTCTGCATGACCGCGTCGCAGGGTGGTTCGCCCGGTCGGATCAACCGGACCTGGATCGAAAACCCGTCGCCGTGCGTGACGAGGTGCCGCCATCGGCTGCCGACGTTCGCTACGTCGCCGGGATGGACAATGCGTTGCCATCCCCGTCCGACCGCCTCGTCGCGGGTAACGCCGGTCAACTCGGACCACAGCCGGTTCACAAAGAGATACCGGCCTGCCGTATCGGTGGCGAATACCGCGACCGGGCAGTTTTCGACAATCCGCCAGAACATTTTCCAAGCGGTCGTGTCGAACATGTCTGACGATCGGGGATCCCGGGCGCCACTCATCGTGATGCCCCTTTCCCCCCCGGGGGATCGTGCCGGGGATGCGTCGGGGGCAACGCCGCCCTGGTGGCCGAATGAGGTTCTCGCGAGCGGCTGACGACCGCGCTGGTTGTTGGCTGACCGGACACGGAAGGGACCCCCGAGGCAGGCGTTGGTGGGACGCTGGATGAGACCGGCGGGGTGGGGGGGTTCCGCCTGTCGACCCAGCGATGCGATATCGACTACAGGGATGTTCGGGTTAGGGACCGCCGAAAGGCTATCGCCTCGGCGTCGTTTCGAGGGAGAAATCGCGCGGGCGTTTCCGGGGCGGTTGGTGCACCGTCGGTGCAGTCGATATGCGCGCAGAGCGAGGATGAATGTCCGGTCCGCGGCCGCTTTTTGACTGCGGAGAGTAGCAGTCTTGGTGGTCAAGGTGGGACCCTGTACGGGCTGTGGCCTACCTGAGTCCTACCCGCTCCACACCCTCGGTGGGGGTTGTGCGAACGTTGTTGCGTCTGCCCCCGACGTCGGGGGTTGCTTACCAGTGACCTTCTTTCTACGCTTCGTGGCAATTGTTGGGGCGGGAAGAGACGAAAGTCGGAGGAGCAGCGGTTTTCGTGGCGGTGGCACGCGGCAGTTGGCTGGACGCGACATCGTTCGTGGAGGACGAGGTCAGAGAGCTTGTCCGGCGGCGTTCTCTCGATCCCGTGCGGGACCCGGCGCAGGTGCGTCAGCTCGTTCACGAGGTGCTCGCCGACTATGAGGAACGGGCTCTCGTCAGCGACCTTCCCCCGGTCGTCGACCGGGACGTCACCGCCCGGCTGGTCTATGACGCGGTTGCCGGGTTCGGGCCGCTGCAACGCCACCTCGACGACCCGACTGTGGAGGAGGTCTGGATCAACGAGCCGGGCCGGGTATTCGTCGCCCGGGCCGGTCGCAGCGAGCTGACGACGACCATTCTGACCGCCGATCAGGTCCAGGACCTCGTCGAGCGGATGCTGAAGTCCTCGGGCCGGCGGGTGGACCTCTCGACCCCGTTCGTCGACGCCATGCTTCCGGATGGTTCCCGGCTGCACGTGGTCATCCCCGATGTCACCCGGGTGCACTGGTCGATCAACATCCGTAAGTTTGTGCTGTCCGCGTCGAGCCTGGACGAACTGGTCGGTCTTGGGACGATCACGCTGGCAGCGGCCGCCTTTCTGGACGCCGCGGTCGTCGCCGGCCTCAACATCATCGTTGCGGGCGGCACCCAGGCCGGCAAGACGACCATGCTCAACTGTCTCGGCTCGGCCATCCCGGCCCGGGAACGGGTGATCAGCTGCGAGGAGGTGTTCGAGCTGAAGCTGCGGGCCGCCGACTGGGTGGCGATGCAGACCCGGCAGGCCAACCTGGAGGGCAGCGGGGAAATCCGGCTGCGCCGGCTGGTCAAGGAGGCCCTGCGGATGCGCCCGGACCGGCTCCTGGTCGGCGAGGTTCGCCAAGAGGAGGCGCTCGACCTGCTGATCGCGCTCAACTCCGGGCTGCCCGGTATGTGCAGCCTGCACGCGAACTCGGCTCGCGAGGCCGTGACGAAGCTGTGCACCCTGCCCCTGCTCGCCGGCGAGAACGTCAGCCATGCCTTCGTGGTGCCCACCGTCGCCGCCAGCGTGGACCTCGTCGTCCATCTGGAGAAGGACGTCTCGGGCCGGCGCCGCGTCACCGAGGTCGTCGCGCTGCCCGGCCGGACGGAGGGGGATGTCATCGAGATTGCCCAGATCTACCGCTCGCGCGCGGACGGACTGGTCCGCGCCGACGGCTTCCCGCCACATCCCGAACGGTTCGCCCGCGCCGGCTACGACCTGCCCGCCCTGCTGGCCCAGAGCGACCATGATTACCATCATCATCGGCCCGGCGGGGGCTGGCCCGAGATCGCCGCGGAGCGCTGATGGGCATCTTCCTCGGCCTGCTGTTCGGTCTGGGTCTGTTCCTTATCGTCACCAGCGGCCGGCCGCGGTTCCCGGCCTGGTCGGCGACGGCGCGCTGGGAACGGTCGACGAGCGACCTGCTCGCCCAGGCGGGCATCCGCGGCGTGACCCCGCGCCAGTTCGTCATGATTAGCCTGGGTCTGGGCCTGTTGGTCGGCCTGGTCGTCCTGGCATTCACCGAGACCGTGTCGCTGGCCGGCGCCTTCGTCGTGTTTGCGAGTCTGCTGCCCCGAGCTCTCGTGGTCCGTCGGCGGCATGCCCGCAGGCATGATCTGCGGGAGCTGTGGCCGGACGTCGTCGACAACCTGTCCAGCGCGGTGCGGGCCGGGATGTCGCTGCCCGAGGGCCTGGCCGCGGTGGGGGTGCGGGGGCCGGTGCAGCTGCGACCGGCCTTCACCCGGTTCGGCGAGGACTACAGCGCCACCGGGTCGTTCTCGGCCTGCCTGGACCGCCTCGCCGACGAGCTCGCCGATCCGGTGGCCGACCGCATCATCGAGTCGCTGCGGATGGCCCGGGAGGTCGGCGGGACCGACCTCGGCCGGCTGTTGCGCACGCTGTCCACCTTCCTGCGGGAGGACGCCCGCACCCGCGCCGAGCTTGAGACGCGGCAGAGTTGGACGGTGAACGCCGCCCGACTCGCGCTCGCCGCCCCCTGGATCGTGCTGCTCCTGCTGGCCACCCGGGGGCAGAACGTGCGGGCCTACGACAGCCCGACCGGGGTCCTGGTGCTCGTGGTGGGCGGCGCCGTGTCGGCCCTCGCCTACCTGCTCATGAAGCGGATCGGCCGGTTGCCGGAGGAGGGCCGGGTGCTGCGCGGGGGAGCGGCAGCCGGCCGGGGGGCGGGATTGTGACCACGGTCGCCAGCGGTGCGCTGATCGGGTTCCTCGTCGGGCTGGGCCTGGTCATCATCGTTTACCGCTCCCCCCGGGCCCGGCGCATCCACCTCGCTGACCGAATCGATCCCTACCTGCGGGACACCCCCACACCCTCGAGGCTGCTCGACGACCGGCCGCGGGGGGTGCCGCGGCCGGGCCTCGCCGCGGTCGAGGCGCTCGCGCGCCCGTTACTCGCGGACGCCGCCGGTCGACTCGACCGTTTCCTGGGGGGCCGGGCCGCCCTGCAACGCCGGCTGACCCAGGCCGGCGGACGGACCAGCATCGAGGAGTTCCGCGTCCAGCAGGTCATCTGCGCGGCCAGCGGGGCGCTGATCGGCGCCTTCCTGCTGGCGCTGCGCGCGCTGCTCGGCGTCGGCCCGCCGGCCCTGGTCAGTGTCGCCTTGATCGTCGCTGGCACGGCCGGTGGGGTGGTGGCCCGGGACTACTGGCTGTCGCGGGCGATCTCCGAACGCGAGGACCGGATGCTGCTGGAGTTCCCGACGATCGCGGAGCTGCTGGCGCTCGCGGTGACCGCGGGGGAGTCGGCCATCGGGGCGCTGGAGCGGGTCAGCCGGTTGACCCACGGCGAGCTTGGGCGCGAGCTGCGGCTTGCGCTGGCCGACGCCCGCGCCGGGGCCACCCTCGTGCAGGCGTTGGAGGGCATCGCGGCGCGTACGGCGTTGGCGCCCCTAGTGCGGTTCGTCGACGGGATGGCGGTCGCGATCGAACGGGGGACGCCGCTGGCGGACATCCTGCGCGCGCAGGCCGTCGACGCGCGTGAGGCGGGCAAGCGGCAGCTGCTGGAGGCCGGTGGCCGCAAGGAGATCGCGATGATGATCCCGGTCGTGTTCCTCGTCCTGCCGACGACCGTGATTTTTGCCTTCTACCCGGCCCTGGTGAGTTTCACCGTGATCGCGCAGTGAGTGTCCGGGGGCGCGCAGGTGGCCGCCCGCGGGGTGGACGCGTCCGTCCGGCGAGGTCGGATCAGCCAGCCTGAAGGAGGAGACATGGGACGAACAGGGCAGGCCGTGAAAGCGAGATGGCGGGCCTGGCGGTCAGCCGTCGCATCGGGCAGCCGCCATGATCGCGACCGGGGGGACGTCCCCGGCTGGGTCATGATAACCGTCATGACGGCGGCGCTGGTGGTCGCGATCGCCACCCTGGCGACGCCCGCCCTGCAGAACCTGTTCACCTCGGCCATCAACTCGGTGTCGGGTATCGGCGGTGGCGGCTGAGCTCGCGGCCGCCGCGGGGCCGGACGGGATCGACGGCGGCCCCAGGGGAACCGGGCACCGACCGGACGCGGTCGAGGACGGCGTCGAGGACGCCTCGGACGCCTCGGACGCCTCGGACGCGGCTGACGCGGCTGACGGCGGATCGGCCGTCGTCGAGTTCATCCTGGTGGGGACGTTGTTGCTCTTCCTGATCCTGGGGATCATCCAGGTCGGCCTGGTGCTGCACATCCGCAACACGCTCGCGGCGGACGCCGCGGAGGGAGCCAGGCACGCGGCCAACCTCGGCGTACCGGCGAGCGAGGGCGGTCCCTACGCCCAGGCCCTCATCGCGCGGACCATCCCGGGACGGTCCGACGCCGTCTGCACCGGGGCGCAGGTCGATGGGCCGGGTGGCACGCCGCTCGCGGAGGTCACCTGCCGGGTTGCCGTGCCGCTCGTCCTGGTCCCACTGGGCGACGGCATCACGATCACGGTGAAGGGCCATGCGCTCAAGGAACTGCCGTGACGAGGGGTGGCGTGGCGGGAGATCGGGTCGCGCGGGCGATCCTGCACTCCCTGCCGCGGGCGATCATGATGATCAGGACAGGTTGTGTGGCTTTCGTGCGCCGCGTCGGTCGCATAGGCCGCGTTGTCGGGCCCGGACAGGAAGGCCGGGCGACCAGGGCCGACGACGGTTCGGCGATGATCGAATTCGTTGGATTGTCCGTCGTGCTGCTCATCCCGTTCGTCTACCTGTTCCTGTGCGTCTTCGCGGTGCAGCGCGCGGCGTTCGGGGTGACCCAGGCCGCCCGGGAGGCCGGGCGGGCGTTCGCCACCGCGGACAGTGAGACGCAGGGCATGGACCGGGCGCGGCTCGCCGCGCAGCTCGCCCTCGCCGACCAGGGCGTCCCCGGCGCGCCACAGGTCCGGTTCGCTCCCGAGGGCGCCGACTGTGGTGCGGGGGATCCCGGAGACGGCGCGGCAACCCTGGAGCCGGGCGCGTCGTTCGTCGTCTGTGTCCGTACGGTCGTGGCGCTGCCGGGAACCGGCGCCTTGTTCTCCGGCATTACCGATGTCACGGTTAACGGCCAGTTCACCGTAGTGATTGATCAGTTCCGCGCCGACAGGCGGGAAACCCAGCCCTAGCAGGGGTTTCGTACGTTCACGGGGTTACGCGGGATCGCAAGGTTTTACGGGGTCCGGTGGACTTTTTGGCGGCGAAGGACTTGTCCGGCTCGGGGAGCAACTCGGCTCGGCGCGCCAGGTCGGCGAATTTGGGGGAGCAGAGTCCGGTCTGCGGTCCCTGAAGCGTGACTGGCTCCCCAAAACTCGGCCGCCACGCGATGTACACCACGTCCGTGGACTCCACTGATGTCGATCCGCGCGGACACCTGGCCGTTCTTGCTGGGCTGGCTATCGGCGTCTGCCGGCCCACTGCTGTATGAGGGCTGCGGCGGCCTCGTGGTCGATGGTAACTCGGTTGCTGAGTACGGCGTGCGCGGCGGCGAGTTTCCTGACGAGCTTGTCGATGAATGCATGTGTGTCATCGCGGCTGAGGTTTCCTTCGGTGATGATTTTTGTGTAGCGGACGGTGTCGACGATGGCGGACTTCACCCGTTCGTGGGAGAGGTAGGTGTCGAGGTCTGACTGCCATCCCTCGGTGGCCGGACCGTTGACAACGGAGGTCCACCCATGGACGAGTGCGGCTGACTCGTCGGGCTGGTAGCTCATCTTGTGCAGGTGGACCGCAAGATCATAGACCGGATCGCCCCACAGGGCGAGTTCCCAGTCGAGGAAGTAGGCTTGGCCATCCGAGATGATGATGTTCTTGCGGTGGATGTCGGTATGGAGAAGGCGGAAAGGCCGCGGGTGCAGCGTCGTCCATCGACTGTTGATCTCGGTGAGCGCGTCGATGGGGATGCCGAACTCGGCGTACAGATCGCCGAAGTCGGGAAGGAACCGGGAATGCACGCCTGCGGTGACAGCGGACAGGCGGCGGGCGAAGTCGGCGGTCCGCCCGTCCGCCGGCCAGCCTGGCGGCGATTGCGGCAGGCGTTCGCGCGGGACGAGGCCGAGCTGCCCGAAGAGTTCCACGACGTCGCCGATGACGTGGTCGGGGACACGGGTGCCGCGTGGTGCGGTGTTGTCGAGGAGCTGACCGGGAAGGAATTCCACGATCTGATAGCGGGGCTGCATGCGGGCGTAGAGCAGACGGGGCGCGTGGGTCACGGTCCCGCGGATGGCGCGCAGCACGTCCCCTTCCGGCCAGATCATCAGGTCCATGATGTCGCTGCCCGGAATCGGGATACGAACAATCACGTCTCCGGCCGGCGTGTCCATCCGGATGTTGTGATTGTAGAAACCCGACGCGGCATCGGGGCGCCCGACCGCCTGCCGGTACAGTTCGTCGGGCCGCCACGTGTGCCCGTTGAGCAGGTCGGCGACGAAGTCCTCGACGCGGGCGTCAAGATCGGTAAGCGTGCCGAACGGCTGGATTCCTGCCCGTGCCCGGCTCGCGGCGGCGGTCACCTGCCCGTCATCGATGCCGAGGATGGACAGTGCGTGCGCCGAGCAGAGGATGATTGTCGGGTAGACGTCGGCTGCTTCCAGCTCGCGGACGCTCCACTGGAGCGAGGAAACCGCTTCGTCGAGCTGACCCCGGCGAGCATGGACCAGGGCGCGGTAGAACTCGGCGCGGGCTCGACCGGAGCGATACCCGACCCCATCGAGGGCGGCGCACGCGGACCGTAGGGAGGTCTCGGCCTCGTCGAGCTGACCGCATCGGAGCTGCCCGATGGCGAGAGCGGTATACGCCTTGCCGAGCTCGTGATGGGCGCCGATCTCGCGTTGGATCTCGATCGCCTGGCCTGCCTCGACGATGGCCTCGGCAGGGTGGGTATAGGCGAGGAGTTCGGCCCGGTTGGTCTGGATGTTGGCCAACCCGAGAACGCTATCGGCTGCGGCGTAGTGGGCGGCGGCCTCGTCGAGATAGCGGGCGGCGGCGTCGAACTCGAACGCGAACCGGTGGGCGAGGTGACGCATCCGGGCCACGTCTCCGTGAAACTCGGTGTCCTGCCCCGGAGCGGACGCACTCAGGTCGGTGGCGAGTGCTTCCGCGTCTCGGAACCGGCCCTGGGCCATGTGAAGGTCGGCGGCCCACAGGCCCGCGGTCAGCCGGGATGCCCCCGTGGCGTGGTCCCAGACCTGGGTGTAGGCGTCGAGCGCGGCCCGGGTCTCACCGGCGATGCGTCGACCATGTCCGGCGGCCACGGCGAGCCGCGCGCCGACCATTGTGTCGATGGCCAGAGCGGTGACCGGTTCGGGAACCAGCGCCGTGACCGTGGCCGCGTCGCCGAGGCGAATCGCCGCCTCAGCCTGCAGGCACCGCAGCGCTTCGGGCAGGTTGTCGTGGTCGGGTTGGTCGTTGAGCCGGGCGCGCAGGTCCTCGGTGATGCCTTGGGCTGCGCTGTGTCCCCCACGGCGAACCGCGTGGTCGGCATAGCCGAGGATGCTCTCGCCGCTGATCTGCCGACCCCGCAGGGCGTGATACGCGGCCTCCCGCAGGGCGCGGGCGGCATGAGCGCCGCTGTCCTGGCCGGTCGCCTGGTCGGCCCGGTTCTCCCACAGTCCCTGTAGCAGGGCGTGGATGTCGGTGGTAGTGCCCGGAGAAAGCCGTTCCCGCAGGGCTGCGGCCATGAGCTGATGAAACCGCAGCGCGGTGTTCGCCGGGTATACGAATGAATATGCGGTGAGGGATTCCCAGGCGATGCGATGTCCCGGGAGATGGAACGTGGCCGTCAGCATCCGAAAAATATCATAGTCGAAGATTCGCGCCGGGCTCAGGACCTCCAGTGATCGAATCTCTTCCGGGGCGACATGCTGAAGAAAGCGCGCCAAGATCTCCTGCTGGGACACGAGGGCACCGCTGACCCGCCCACCGGTCTGCAGGTGCGTGTCCACCGCCAGGTTCAGATAGAATGGGAGACCTGCGCTGGCGTCCGCAATTGTCTGGCGCTGGAACGGATCGGTGATCCCACCGGTGTCGAGGAGTTCCAGCCGGGCTTCCATGGGCAGGCCGCCGATGTCGCATATCTCGATGAGGCCGTCCCAGTCGGGATCCGTCAGTTCCCACCGCAACGGTTCCCGGCTGGCGATGACCACCAGGCCGCGGTCGAGCTGTGCCACGAGATCACGTAGCCAGGCATCCGCGAGTTGCGCCCGTCCGGTGCGTACCGGGCTCGGCACCAGTGCCTCGTGGCTGTCAAGGATGATCACATACTGTCTGTCCTGGCTGGCAGCCCGAAGGTCTTCAGCGAACAGAAACGTGACGGCGTCGGCGAGCTCACTGTTCGGCAGGTCGTCGAGTGTCGCCAGGGTGGGATCGCGCCGCACCCGCAGGCGGCGGCGTATGTCGCAGCCGCCACGCTCCAACAGCTTGATAAGGCCGCGGGCCGTACCGAAAATCGGAATTCCGGTCATCGTGTCGGCGATATCCGCGAGAATGGAACTCTCGTCGACGAATGCCAGTTCCGAACGGTTCAACCGCAGATGTGGGTGTAGCCGCTGCCACAGCACTGCGTAGGCGATGTCGAAGCGATCGAAGTGTACCCCTTGCGACCCCAGTTCGTTGCGTAGCACCGCCAGCGCGTCTTCCTGCTGGCGCAACGAGTGCACCTGCAGATCGAGTGATGCCGTTCGATACCGGGTTGCCGCCCGGTCCTTCAACTCGCGCAGTAGTCGTGACTTACCTATACCGCCCACGCCGATGGCGTTGAAGACCCGTGGACCGTCACCTAGATGGGTCAGCTCTTCGGCGAAAGCCGCCAGCACCGGTTCGCGGTCCACGAAACGCCGCTGCAGTGCGGCGACCCGATGAAACCGTGGCGCAGGCGCCATGTAAACCTCCGACCATCACAGACCGCGATACCGTCGAGGACGATGCAATCATAGTCGAGCTTGACGACGCACGATGGACCAGCACATCGTGCTGCGGCGCGATCCGATCCTTCCGACCCGCACCCGGGGGGCGAGCCCGGGTGCGGGACCGCGACCACGGTTCCGCACCCGGGTAGGCGTGCGCCGTGGGATCCGGTCGGCTAGTCGTTCTCGAGCGGAATCTCGTCGAGCGGGATGTTCAGGTAGGACGAGGAGCCGTCGGTGGACGAGATCTCGATTTTGCTGTTGGTGACGGTGGCGTCGCCGAAGAACCTGTCCTTGGTGTCCACGACCAGCTGTATCTGGTGGCCCGGCGTGATGCGGTAGTCGGCCGGCTGTAGGTGGATGTCGATCGTTTGCGTCTCTCCCTCGCGGTCGTTGAGCAGGGTGAAGGGCGCGCTGGTGATGATTTTTGCCTTACCGGTACCCGGGTCGACGTCGAACAGGTGCGCCACGAGCGTCGCGCTCTTCGCGGACGGGGTGACCGTGAGATGCGCCGAGACGGTTCCGGTGATCTGACTCGGTGCGTTGAGCGGTTCGGTCGACCACACCGCGGCGTCCTCGCGGGAGATCTCCGAGGTCTCGTACACGATCGGAGCCCCCAGTCTTTCGAGGACGCCGGTCTTTACCAGGGCCGGGGCTATCAGTGCTGGGGTGTCCGTGCCGGCCCGGAAGGTGTGGCTCCACCCGGAGTTGGGCTGAGGCGTCAGTGAGCCGTCCGATGTCCCCGGCAGCGGCGCGTTCAGGTAGTAGCGTCGCGGCGGCAGCGTGTACGAGTCCCAGTCGGCGAGCTTCTTGATCGTGAACAGGTTGTGCATGTACTCGGTGTGCACGTCGCCGTCGTTCTCCACGCCGTTCTCCTCGTCGGCAACGAAGCGGTCCAGCCAGCGGAAGGTCGTCGCTGTCGGACGACTGATGCCGCCGAGAAATCCCTTGATCTCGTCGCCGCCGTGATCTCCGATCAGTACCAGGAGACGTTTGGGACCGATCAATGCGTTGAAGAACTCCACCACCGCGGGTACCGAGAAGATGGTCTCGTGCCAGTAGGTGCCGAGGAAGATGGGGACCCTCCTGGCGTTGAGCTCGTTCAGATAGGTAACCGGTGAACGGACCGCGCTGAACTCCAGCAGCCGTTCGATATTCCGATTCGCCCGGAAGTCGTCGAAGATTTCCCTGACTTCGGCGGAGAGGTTCTCCTCGCCGAACAGCTTGGCGAGCTCCTCGAACGCCAGCAGGTGTCGTGTCTCGTTCTCGTACAGCGATCGGCCCAGATCGGCCCAGGCGCTCTGCGCGCACACGGCCCGCACCCGGTCGTCATGCGCCGCGATGATCAGGCTCTGGCCGGCGCCGTAGGACGACCCCGCGAACCCGATCCGATCCTGATCCGCGCGGTCGGGATAGGTGTTCAGTACCCAGTCGATCACGGCCGAGCCGTCCGCCCGGTCCCGCGGACCGGCGACGTCTATCTTCCCTGTGGAGTCGGCGATCCCACGCTCGCTGTACGCGACCGCCAGATATCCCTTGAGCGCGAAGTTCAGGAGCATCCCCGGATACGACTTCCATCCCGTCGGCGCCAGCGGAGCCGGCATGATGACAACCGGGTGCGGCCCCGGCTTGAGGGGGACCAGCACGCCGGCGTCGAGTTGGACGTCGGCATCGGCTCCGGGGATCCTGGTCGCCGTGAAGGTCCCCGCCCCCCGCAGTTCCCCGAACTTTGCCACGGTCGCCGGCGGGAGATTCTTGAAGTCGCCGCTCTCGAGATTCTCGAGAGCGGCGATCTCCGCGTCGAGCAGTGTTCTGTCATTGGGCGCGAAATCGAACACGTTCGTGGTCTTGGCAGCCGTGGTCACTTGGATGATCCCCTTCTGGGTATGGGAAAAGGAGCCTGCCGGCGAACCTGGCCGACGGACGCGCGATCGTCCGCGGCCGTGACGAGGTGAGATCCGGATATCGGATCCGTGGTGCGGAAGTCTCCCGGTGCACGGGTTCGGAGCCTAGAGGTGTACGCGATCGTCAGGGGTGAGGTGAGTACTTTGTCCGCGCGCCGTACGGCAAGATGGTTTTGACCCGCACGCGGCTGCTGGTTACGAGCGAAGCCCTGCAGCCAGGACAGCGAGAGTACGAACAGCGCCAGCACGCCCACAGCGGCGAGCCACCGCCCGAGGCCCGCGGGCGAGCGGAAGCCGATGGCGAAGGCCACGCCGAACACCAGCGCCGTCGAGACGAGATTGCGAGCACGCTCGCCACGACGTGTCCCACGATCAGTGCGCCGCCGTTGACGTCCATCGAGCGGAACCGGTCGATGACTCCGGTAGTAAGGCGGATCAGTGCCGCATGACCGTATTCTCCCGCAATGGGGCTGCTATTCTTCCACAATAGGGTTGCTAATAGGGTTGCTGGGGCAGTGGGTTTCCGGCCTCGCCTGTTCGGCCTTCCGGCAGGAGCGTCAGCAAGGAGAACGCGTGCCCGTGACCAAACATGTGCCTGTGACCAGCGGCGGGACGGGGTCGGCCGGAGCAACGGGGTCGGCCGGAGCAACGGGGTCGACCGGAGCAACGGGGTCGACCGGAGCAACGGGGTCGGCCGGAGTAACGGGGTCGACCGGAGTAACGGGGTCGACCGGAGTAACGGGGTCGACCGGAGTAACGGGGTCGACCGGAACACCGGACGGAGTCGTCCGCCCGGACGGAGTCGTCCGCCCGGACGGAGTCGTCCGCCCGGACGGAGTCGTCCGCCCGGACGGAGTCGTCCGCCCGGACGGGACCAACCGCGCGGACGGCGGGACCATTCTCGTGCTGACGTTGGGGTATCTCATGGTCGCGGCGATGCTGGTGGTCGTTGTGACCGACGTGTCCGCCGTCTACCTCGCTCGTCGGTCGGTGGCCTCGGCCGCCGACGGCGCCGCGCTGGCCGCTGCCCAGCGCATCGACGAGAACGCGATCTACACCACCACCGACGCCTTCGAGCGCCTGCCCCTCGCCGACATCGCCACGACCGTCGATCAGTACCAGCGCCGGGCCGATCCGAGTGGCCGCACGATCCTCACCTCCACCCTCGTCGACGCGACGACGGTGGAGGTGGAGGGCACGCGTGTGGTCGACCTTCCGGTCGTCGGCTCCCTCGGGGTGGGTCCGGTCACGGTACGTGCCGGAGCGCAGGCACAGTCGGTGGTCCGCCAGCCCGCTGCACCATGACGCCGGCCGGCGCCGGAACGCCGAACCGCGCCGGTTGCGTGCGCGTCACCCGTTGGCTTTCCTCCGACCCCTGATGCAACCAGGTCGAGGTGGCGTCCATGAGATCGTCGAGACCGTGGCCGGTGCGGCGCTCGGCCAGATCCGACACGTCCCGGACCAGCCGGGCCACCCATTCGGCCGGCCGCCCGGCGGACAGCGCCACCGCCTGAGCGGCGTGCTGGGCTGCCTCGTCGCGATCCGGGACCTCCCGGGCCAGCGCGGCCCGGGCCTGCGCCATCCGCACCGAGACCACCATGCCCGTCTGGCCGCTGCCGGTGATCAACGTCGAGGCGCGTTCCAGGTGAGGCGTGGCCTCGTCGGCCGCGCCGACGGTGGTCAGGGCCTCGGCGCAGGCCAAGGCCAGATCCGCCGGGGAGTAAGTGTCGAGCGAGAAACCCGGCGAGCCGTGGGCGGTGTCGTCGAGCCGTTCCATCGTCTGCCAGGCTCTGGCGACGGCGTCCCGGACGCCTGCCCGGTCGCCGGTCGCCGCACAGGCGCTGGTGACGACCTTCCCGGCGATGAGGGCCCGGGTGGAGCTGTGCCCCGCGATCCGCGCCGCCGCCCCGGCGATCTGCAAGGACACCGCCGGGCTGTGTGGGCGGACCACCCGGGCGCGCAGGGCCAGGGCGCGGGCGGCGAGTGGCCCGTCCCCGGCCGCCCGGGCGAGCGCCGCGGCCCGGTCGGCCCGCGCAGCGGCGTCGGAGTGTTTGCCGCGGTCGTAGGCGGTGGCAGCAGCCACCGTCGTGACCGCCGCGTGCAGCCGCATCCACTCCAGCGCCGGCCGGCCGCGCAGCCGGTGCTCCCGGGGCACGGTCTGTGTCGTGCGCTCCAGCGAGACCAGGGCGGACGTGGTAGTGATCAGATCAGACGTCTCGTAGGCCCTGACCGTCGCGGTCAGGGCTGCCATGCAGGCTTCGTGCAGGCCGGACGCGTCGCCGCGCAGACTCACGGAGCCCACCGCCGCGAGGCCGGTGGCAACCAGGACAGAGCGTCGGTCTGCGACCTCCGGGACCTCCGACACGATGGGACCCTCCGTGCTCCTGCGGGAATGATCGCGGCCTTCCGCTGGCACGCGACGGGGCGGTGAGTCGCCGCCGCTAACGGCGTGATCCGATCGCTCGGACGACGGATCCGGTTATTCACGGCGGCCTTCCTCCTCTTCCCGTGGTAGTGGTCGGTTTCCCGTGGTAGGGGTCGGTCCTTGAGTCTTCGTCCCGTCCCGGCGACATCGACCGGTGCACACGCGCGCACCGGTCGATGCGTCCGAGCTCTCCGCATCCGGGCTCTCCATGGCCGACACCCATATGGTCGCGGGGCCGCACTGTCCCGACGAAACCCGGCGTTCACGTATTCGTGCGCGAAGCGCCGCCTTCGAAGGTATCGTTTGGGGGCCGCGGACGCGTCGAGTTGTGCGCACTCGGCGATGTGGTACGTGTCTCTTCAGGGATTGGTATCGGTTGTTGTCGGAGGTTGTTGTCGGACGGCTGAACCGCCTGACCGCCCGGGGCCGCCGTAACGATTGTCCGCAGTGCGGGCGTCGGTTGGCCGAAATGCTCGTGGCATCCCGCGAATGTTTCATCCTCGTGTCGTCGAGCCATTGCATGTTTCGCCACGATGATGTTTCCCGGTCGAGGCGTCGTCGGGATGCCGTCGGGATGCCGTCGGGAGGTCGCGGGGATGCCGTCGGGGCTCGGCGCGACGCCGATGCGAACTCGGCCGGCTCCCGTCCGGGCGGACAAGATCCGTTGTGGCGGTGGCCCCGGGCGCCGCCGGTAAGGTGAACAGCATGGCCGTCGACCTGTCCGAGGAGATCAAACAGCTGGATGCCACGTTGACCGGCATCGAGACGGTTCTCGACGTGGAGGGGTTGCGCCGTCGCGCCGAGGATCTGGAGCGTCAGGCCGCGGACCCCGACCTCTGGTCCGATCAGGACCGGGCCCAGGCTGTCACCCGCCGGTTGTCGTCGACGCGCGGGGACATCGCCAGGGTGGAGGGGCTGCGTCGCCGTCTCGACGACATCGCCGCCGCCGCGGACCTCGGCGATGAGGATCTGCTCGCCGAGGCCGCAGCCGATCTTCCCAGGCTGTCCAGTGACATCGCCGGTCTCGAGGTTCGGACCCTGCTGTCCGGCGAGTACGACGAGCGGGACGCGATCGTGCAGCTCTCGGCCGGGGCCGGCGGGGTGGACGCGGCCGACTGGACGGCGATGTTGCTTCGGATGTACCTGCGGTGGGCCGAGCGGCACGGCTACGCCACGGAGGTCTTCGACACCTCCGAGGCCGAGGAGGCGGGTCTGAAGTCGGCAACTTTCCAGGTCAAGGCGCCCTATGCGTACGGGACGCTGCGCAGTGAGCACGGGGTGCACCGGCTCGTCCGGATTTCGCCGTTCGACAACCAGAACCGGCGGCAGACCTCCTTCGCCGGGGTCGAGGTCACCCCGGTCGTCGAGCTGTCCGACCACGTCGACATCGACGACAAGGATCTGCGTATCGATATTTTCCGTTCGTCCGGTCCGGGTGGGCAGGGGGTCAACACCACCGACTCCGCGGTCCGCATCACGCATCTGCCCACGGGCATCGTGGTGACGTGTCAGAACGAGCGCAGCCAGCTCCAGAACAAGGCCGCCGCGATGATCGTGTTGCAGGCGAAGCTCCTGGAGCGGCGGCGGGCCGAGGAGGCGGCGGAGAAACAGCGCATCACCGGCGGGCCACAGGACGTCTCCTTCGGATCGCAGATCCGTAACTATGTCCTCCACCCGTACCAGATGGTGAAGGATCTGCGTACCGACACCGAGACCTCGAACACCAGCGGTGTTCTCGACGGCGAGCTCGATGATTTCATCGACGCGGAGATCCGGTGGCGGCGGTCGGTTGAGAACCAGGCGTGAGAGGGTTCTTCGGAGCTTTTGTCGACGCCTGGGATGTGTCTGGTTCCGGACTGAGCGGGCAAGCCTCGCCGCACCGTCCGGGCGCTCGTGGCCCGGCGAGACGATGAGCGCCCGGCGCCCGGCGCCCGGCGCTCCGGTTCCGGAGGTTCGGAGTTCCGGAGGTTCGGAGTTCCGGGGGTTCGGGGGTCTGGAGATCCCCCGTTTCCGGGACGGCATCCGAATGTCGCCTGCCTCTCGGGGAACGGACGGTGAAAAGACAAAGATCCGGCCGTGGTGGGAACGTCGGTGTGACGTAGGCCCGGCCGGCGGCTCGGCCCGGCCCGGCGTCGGGGAAGGACTCCACCGGATCTCCTGACGCCATTGGCATGCCGGGTATACACGTGTAGAGTTCCGGGTAGTTCGCGGACCGTTCGATTTTTTAGTTTCGGTGTCTTGATCTGGTCCGCCTACTGCTTCACCCGATGGGATGTACGCCCGTGTCACCTGGTCGTTCACAATTGCGAACCGCTGTCGCGGAGGGAGTGCGGTCTGTGTCCCTGCACACGAATGCACGCATGTATATGTGTGGAAATAACGGTGCAAATCCGGGCAAGATGGCCAGTCTCGCCGGTACGGGAACGCCGTGACCTCCCTGGCGCCTGCGGCGTCCGGCGCCGCAGGCGGCGTGTTCGAGGGTGCGCCCACGATGCCCCTGCCCGTCCTTATGTACCACGGCGTCGGTGATTCGGTGAGTGCGGACTTCCGACGCTGGGAGGTCCCTCCCGGTGCCTTCGCCGAGCAGCTCGAGGCCCTCGTCGAAAGCGGCTACCACCTCACCGGTCTCACTGACGCGCTGGCACATCCCACCCGCCGCCAGGTGGTGATTACCTTTGAGAACGGCTTCGAGGACTTCGTCACCACCGCGGTGCCCGCTCTGCGGGCGATCGGGGCCAGCGCTACCCTGTATGTGCCGACCGCCTTCGTCGGCCGGCGCGCCACCTGGCTGGATGGCTACACCGAGCGCAACCTCCCCCTGTTGGACTGGTCCGACCTCGCCGCGCTCGCCGGGGAGGGCATCGAGCTTGGCTCGCACGGTCACCGTCATCTGGAGCTCGACGTGGTGCCGACCGCTCTGGCGCGGTACGACGTCACCGCCAGCCGGCGGCTGATCGAGGAGAGAACCGGCCGGCGTCCGGACAGCTTCTGCTACCCCTTCGGTTATCACTGTGCGGCGGTGCGCCATGTCGTCGCGGCCGCCGGGTTCGAATCAGCCTGTGAGGTCGGATACCGCATTCATCAACCGACGTTGTCCCGGTTCGCCATCAGCCGATTGATCGTCAATCGGGCCGCTGGGGCGGCCGACATCCTTCGGCTCGTTTCCCAGGGGCATCGCGACGCCCTGCTCAGCGTCCGGCGAGGACTGCAGTCGGGGTGGCGGACATATCGAGCGGCGCGCTGGCGGCTCGGCCGAGGCGCCTGACGACGGGGGCGCGGGAAACTGGAGTCCGGGGCCCGGCGGTTACCGCGTGCTCTCTCACACGACCGCGAGCCGATAGCCCCGCTTGATGACGGTCTCGACCGCGCAGCCGGCCGGTCCCAGCGCGGTGCGTAACCGGGCGACGGTCATCTCGACCGCGTGTTCGTCGGTCAGCCCGGCCGTGCCCGTCCGGCGCAGCAGCTCGGCTCGGGACAGCACCCGGCCGGGACGCTCGGTCAGCGCGTCGAGGACTGCCGCGGTCCTGGGTGCGAGCATCACCGGCTCGCCGTTGACGATCACTGCCCCGCCCTGGACCCGCAGCACGTGCCCCGCGGCCTCGACGGTCCGCACCCGGCGACGCGGGAGCTCGTCGGACAGCGTGCGCACGAGTGCTCCGAGCCGGAACCGGTCCGGGGTCACCGTCGCCACGCCCTGCCGTTCGAGGGGGGCGGCACAGACCGGACCCACGCACGCGGGCAGTACCTCGCCACGCAGCGCGGTCAGCAGTTCGTCGAACTGTCCCATCTCCCGGGCGATCCGTAGCAGGCTCACCACGGCGGGCGCGCTGGTGAAGGTGACCGCGGAGACCCCGCCGGTGACGATGAGCTCGACCATCCGGCGGACCGGCCGCAGATCGTCCGGTGGTTCCCACCGGTACACCGGTATCTCGACGACCTCGGCACCCGCCGCGCGCAGTCCCTCGACCATGTCTGGCAATGGCTCGCCGTGTAGCTGCACCGCGATGCGCAGCCCGGCCAGGTTCTCCGTGAGCAGATGGGCGACGAGCTCGGCGCCGGATTCCGAGCGGGGCGACCAGCACTCGGTCAGCCCCGCGGCCCGGACGGCGCCGGTGACCTTCGGCCCGCGGGTGAACAGCCGGGCGCCGTCCAGCCGGTCGCGCAGCCGCTCGCCGAGCCCCCAGCCCTCGGCGGCCTCCACCCAGCCGCGGAAGCCGATTGCCGTCGTGGCGATCACCGCGTCCAGCGGCCGGGTGAGGCACTCCCGGGTCGCGGCGAGCAGCAGGCTGTCGTCGGCAAGCGGCACTATGCGCAGGGCCGGGGCATGGACCACCCGGGCTCCGCGCCGTTCGAGGAGGTTCGCGAGCTCGTCGCGGCGACGCGCGGCCGTGACCCCGACGGTGAAGCCGAGCAGCGGTGGCAGCGCGGCGCTGACGGCCGGCTCCCTCGATGTCGCCGACGCCGGGAACATCCCGGGTGCGCTGGTGGTTTCGGGCGGGCTGGTGGTTTCGGGCGGGCTGGTGGTTTCGGGTGTTCCGGCGGTCCCGGGTGCGCCGGACCGGTCGCCAGCGTCGGGCCGCCCGGGACTACGGATTGTCACAAGGCTACCTCCTGGGCTGGGGTCCCGCGCCGATCCCCCGGTCACCGCAGGATCGGACACGGCCATGTCCACGCGCTTGCCGGTGTGCAACGCCGGTGTTAACCGGCACCGTTGCGTATTCACGACGTCCGCATCGAGCGTTCGTCGGGCATCTCACATCCCGTCGTGTCGTGGAGTGCATGCCTTGTAGCCGGACCGACCTGACTTCGAGTCAGCGTTGACATCCTGGGTTCGTACGGTTCTGGCCGTAGCGGGTGCCCGTTCGGACCGGCACCCATCGGTTCGGACGTGCGGGTGGTGCGCGGATGTCTTCTCGATCACTGGTGGTCGTCGGCCACGGCATGGTGGGGCATCGGTTGTTGGCGGCGCTGCGGGACCGCGACGTCGAGGGGCGATGGGATGTCACGGTCCTCGCGGAGGAACCTCGGCCCGCCTATGACCGGGTGGGCCTCTCGGCGTACTTCACCGGGGCCACCGCGGAGGACCTCAGCCTCGTCGAGGACGGATTCCTTGAGCACCCCCGGCTGCGAGTGCGTCTCGGTGAACCGGTCGTCGCCGTCGATCGGGCCGCCCGGACGGTGACCACCGGTGCCGGCCGCACCTACCGGTACGACGCGCTGGTGCTTGCGACCGGTTCCTACCCGTTCGTCCCACCGGTACCCGGCCGGGAGGCCACCGGCTGCCACGTCTACCGCACGATCGAGGACCTGGATGCGATCTCCGCCTCGGCGCGCGGCAGCCGGACCGGGACCGGTGTGGTCGTCGGTGGCGGCCTGCTCGGCCTGGAGGCGGCGAACGCGCTGCGTAGCCTGGGGTTGGCCACCCACGTCGTCGAGTTCGCGCCCCGGCTGATGCCGGCCCAGGTCGACGAGGCCGGCGGGCAGACACTGCGAGCCCACATCACCGGGCTCGGGATCGGCGTCCACACCGACACGGCCACCGAGCGGATCGAGGCCGATGCCGACGGGCGGGTCGCCCGAATGGTCTTCGCCCGTCACCCCGAGGGGCTGGCCGGCCTCGACACCGACGTCGTCGTGTTCTCGGCGGGGATCCGCCCGCGGGACGCTCTGGCCCGCGAGTGCGGACTCGACGTCGGGGATCGCGGTGGCATCGTCGTCGACGAGGGCTGCCGCACCAGCGACGAGCACATCTATGCCGTCGGCGAGTGCGCCCTGGCGGCCGGACGGGTGTACGGGCTGGTCGCGCCCGGATACGCGATGGCCGAGGTCGTCGCGGACCGTCTGCTTGGCGGCGACGCGACCTTCACCGGCGCCGACATGTCGACCAAGCTCAAGTTGCTCGGCGTCGATGTCGCGAGCTTCGGGGACGCCTTCGGGACGACTCCCGGTGCGCTGCCTATCACGTTCGCCGACCCGGTGGCCAAGGTCTACAAGAAGCTGGTGCTCTCCGACGACGCGCGTAGCGTCCTCGGTGGCATCCTTGTCGGCGACGCGGGGGAGTACGGAACGCTGCGGGCCATGGTCGGCTCCGCCGGGGTCGTGCCGGACGATCCCGCGCGGCTCATCCTGCCGGCCGGCGACGTCGCCGGGGCCGGCGGCTCCGGGGCCGGGGTGGCGCTCTCCGCCGGGGCGCAGATCTGCTCGTGCAACAACGTCACCCACGGTCAGATCTGCGCCGCGATCAGCGCGAATGGCCTTACCGACGTCGCTGGGATCAAGGGGTGCACCAACGCGGGCACGAGCTGTGGCAGCTGCGTGCCGATGCTCAGGACGATCCTCGGCCAGCAGCTCGCCGCCGCGGGCCTCGAAGTGTCGAAGGCGCTGTGCGAGCACTTCGACGTCAGCCGGGCCGAACTGTTCGAGATCGTCCGGGTGCGGGGGATCACGACGTTCTCGCAGCTGATCGCCGAGCACGGTCGGGGCCGGGGCTGCGAGGTCTGCCGGCCGGTGGTGGCCTCGATTCTTGCCTCCCTCTACAACGGGTACGTCCTAGTCGGCGAGCAGGCCGCCTTGCAGGACACCAACGACCACCTGCTCGCGAACATGCAGAAGGACGGCACGTACTCGGTCGTCCCCCGGCTGCCCGGCGGCGAGGTCACGCCCGAGACGCTCATCCTGATTGGCGAGGTGGCCCGGGACTTCAACCTCTATACGAAGATCACCGGCGGGCAGCGCATCGACCTCTTCGGCGCCCGGGCCGAGCAGCTGCCGAAGATCTGGAAGCGGCTGACCGACGCCGGACTCGAGTCCGGACACGCCTACGGCAAGGCGTTGCGGACGGTGAAGTCCTGCGTCGGGGAGACCTGGTGCCGCTACGGCGTACAGGACTCCACCACGTTGGCCGTCGACCTGGAGCTACGCTACCGCGGCCTGCGATCCCCTCACAAGATCAAAATGGCGGTCTCCGGCTGTGCCCGGGAATGCGCGGAGGCGCGGTCCAAGGACGTCGGGGTGATCGCCACCGAGCAGGGCTGGAACCTGTACCTGGGCGGCAACGGCGGTCATCGGCCCCGGCACGCGGAGCTGTTCGCCTCCGACCTCGACACCGAGACGCTCGTCCGCTACATCGACCGTTTTCTGATGTTCTATGTGCGCACCGCCGATCGCCTCCAGCGCACCGCGCCGTGGGTGGAGAGCCTCGACGGCGGCCTTGGGCATGTCCGCGAGGTCATCGTCGACGACTCGCTGGGCATCTGCGCTGAGCTTGACACGGCCATGGCTTACCACGTCGCGACCTATCAGGACGAGTGGAAGACGACGCTGGCCGATCCGGTCGCACTGCGCCGGTTCGCCTCGTTCGTCAACGCCCCCGAGGGGGCCGACCCCGACGTCATCCACGTCCTCGAACGCGGCCAGCCCCGGCCGGCCCGCCCGGCCGAGCGGGCGGCCCTCATCGCCGGTGCCACGCTACCCGTGGTGGCTGACCGTTTCCTTGCCTATCCAGGCTCCTTGCCTATCCAGAGGGACGAAACGGACACAAAAGCCTCTGGATAGGCAAGTAGGCGCATCACGGACGATTTGGAGGCCGCCATGATCTGGACCGACATCTGTGCCCTGGACGATCTGACTCCCGATCGCGGCGTGGCCGCGCTCGTCAACGGCGCCCAAGTGGCCATCTTCCGGCTGAGCGACGGTCCCGTGCTCGCCGTCGGCAACGCCGACCCGATCGGCCTGGCCAACGTGCTCTCCCGGGGTCTCGTCGGCTCCCGCGGAGACCGGGCCGTGGTCTTCTCGCCGTTGCACAAGCAGGCGTTCGACCTGGCGACGGGGGAGTGCCTCGATGCCGAGGGGGTGCGCATCCCCGTCTACCCGGTGCAGGTGCAGGACGGTCGGGTGCTGGTCGGCCCCGTCGCGGCGGCCCGGCCGGTCAGCTGAGGCGATCAGTCGGGCGATCAGCCGAAACGGTCGGCTACGGTGATCGGCCCCGAACGGGCTGGTCAGGCCGCACACTGGGAGAAAGCCGACGCGGGAGGGGACGAAGATGACCGGTGCGCAGACAGCCCCGGGCGGATGGGTGGCCCTTGTCGGTGGCGGTCCCGGGCGGGCGGATCTGATCACCGTACGCGGTCTACGGCTGCTCCAAGCTGCGGATGTCGTGGTGGTCGACCGGCTGGCTCCCCGTGAACTGCTGGACGAGGTGCGACCCGGTACCGAGATCATCGATGCGGGCAAGGCGCCGCACGGTCACAACCTGACCCAGGACGAGATCAACGCGGTGGTCGTCGATCGGGGACTGCGCGGGTTCGGTGTCGTCCGGCTCAAGGGCGGCGATCCGTTCGTCTTCGGTCGTGGCGGCGAGGAGGCTCTGGCCTGCGCCGCGGCCGGCCTGCCCTGCGAGATCGTCCCCGGGGTGACGAGCGCCGTCGCGGTCCCCGCGCTCGCCGGGATCCCGGTGACCCACCGGGGCATCACCCAGGACGTGGCCGTCGTCAGCGGCCACATCGATCCTTCGCATCCCGGTTCCACTGCCGACTGGGACGCGCTCGCTACCGGTCCGGGCACGGTCGTCGTGCTGATGGGCGTCGGGGCACTCTTTGAGATCAGTCACGAGCTGGTGAAGCGGGGCCGCCGGCCGGAGACTCCGACCGCGGTGATCCACGCTGGCGGGACAGCCGATGAGACGATTATCATCGGGCCCCTGGTGGATATCGCCCAGCTCGCGGCCGAAGCCGCGATCAGTTCTCCCGCGGTCATCGTAATCGGAGATGTGGTTACGCTACGTGATCGACTTGCAGGCGTGATAGGTACCGTCGGGGCGGTCCCAGCGTGGCCGGGCTCAGGAGACGTGACGGGCGGCGAGGACCGCCAGTAGCATCACGATTGCGATCAGTGCGACGATCACCTGCGGTGACATCTGGAAGAAGTTCTGGCGCAGATACTCGCGCGAGGCGCGGCAGGTGGGACACCGGCCTTCGACCACTAGTCCGGCGCAGCGCGCGCAGACGAGATCCTCGCTGCCCATGGCGCCTCCTTCCCACCCGTGACGGATGCCATGATCGGGCGATCGTCGCACTTCCCCGGGATGGGGGACAACACCCGGACGTTCCGGATGGAGCACGACCGCTGGCGACGCGCACGATCGACTTCCACGTTACGCCCGCGCACGGTGGCGTGCCGCTCCGTCAAAGGTCGATCGGGCGGGCGGCGACCCGTCCGGGCTGTTCCCGGAGATTCCGGTCGGGCGTAACCTGCGGTCCCCGACCTTCGTCACGCCCTACCATACGGCTACTGAAAGTCATAGGCGTGCGGGAAGGCGCAATGATTGTTTTGAGTTCCGTGAGCAAGCGGTACCCGAACGGCGACCGGCCGGCGCTGGTCGATGTCACCGCGGAGATCGGTGTCGGTGAGTTCGTCTTCCTCGTGGGTCCGTCCGGATCGGGTAAGACCACATTGCTGCGATTGCTGCTGCGGGAGGAACGAGCGACGTCCGGCCGGGTGCTGGTGGCTGGCCGTGACGTCGCGCGGATCCCGGACCGCAGGGTGCCCCAGTTGCGCCGGCTGGTCGGCTGTGTCTTCCAGGACTTTCGCCTGCTACCGAATCGGACCGTAACGGCGAACATCGCGTTCGCCCTTGACGTGGTCGGCCGTCCTCGGCATGTCGTGCGCAGCGTCGTGCCGGAGGCACTCGACCTGGTCGGCCTCGCGGAGAAGGCGGACCGGTATCCCGACGAACTCTCCGGAGGCGAACAGCAGCGGGTCGCGATCGCCCGGGCGTTCGTTGGCCGTCCACGGATCCTGCTGGCCGACGAGCCGACCGGCAACCTCGATCCGAACACCAGCATCGAGATCGTGAACCTGCTCGACACTGTTCATCAGGCCGGCACCACCGTCGTGATGGCCACCCACAACGCGTCGCTCGTCAACGCGATGCGCCGCCGGGTGCTCGAGCTGAGCGACGGCGCGCTGATCCGGGACGAGGCTCGCGGACGTTACAACCAGGATGATCTGGCGGTGCCGATGATTCCCCGGCCCCGGCCCAGGGTGCCGGCCGACCGGGTCCGCTGATGCGACCGGGTCTGCTGGCGTCGCTGCTGTGGACGGGCCTGCGCCGCAACCTGGCGATGACCTGTGCCATGATCATAACTGTCACGATCTGCCTGGCGTTGCTGGGGTCGGGCCTGCTCCTGCGGGCGCAGGTGCACACCATCGACGACTTCCTGCTCGACCAGATCGAGGTCGTCGTTGATCTCTCCGATGGCATCACCCCGGGCGAGCGGTCTGCCCTCGATGCCGAGATCGCGGCGGATCCACTGGTCGCCGACGTGCGGTACGAAAGCAAACAGCAGGTGTACGACCGTTTCCGCCGGGACTTCCGTGGATCGCCCGACGTCCTCGCCGGTGTCGGACCCGACGACCTGCCCGCGGCGCTACGACTCACGCTTACCGATCCGCGAGGGGCCCGCGACATCGTCGTCACCTACACCGGCCTCGACGGGGTGGAAGCTGTTCGCGACCAGCGCGGCCTGCTTGACCCGTTGTACCGGTTCCTCGACGCCTTCACAGCGGGCGCTTTCGCCCTCGCCGGCGTGCAGGCCCTGGCGTCCTTCGCCCTCATCTACACGATGATCCGGATCTCGGCGCACGCCCGGCGACGGGAGACTGCGATCATGAAGATGGTCGGTGCTTCCAATGGAACAATCCGGGCTCCGTTCGTCTTGGAGATCGCGGCGGTGGGGCTGGTTGGCGGGCTGCTCGCCACGGGCGTGCTTGCGTTGGCCAAGATCTACCTGGTGGACGGCCGGTTCGCGAAGCAGACGATGTTCCCCCTGTTCGGTTGGTCGGCGGTCTGGGAGACCGCGGCCGTCGTGCTGGGGGTCGGTGTGCTCGCCGCCGCCGTGATGGCTTCGGTGGCGCTCCGCCGTCATCTGCGGGTCTGAGGCGTCATCCGTCGCTCGGCCCCGGTTCGCTTCGATTCGATTCGATTCGAACTGGACATCATCCTCGATGAATACTTCCTTGAGATAATCTTTGGGTGACACCTCATATTGGCGTCCCTCCGGGCTCGTCCAGGTGAAATGTCCAGGCCTGGGCTGGCACACGGACCATCCCTTCTGCGTGGATTGATCAGGAGATGATGTGCCCGGCCGCCCCGGTCTTCTCGTAGCTCCTTGCTTGGCGTCACGCCTAGGCCGCTTTTCACCCGAGTGTTTCAGCCGGTGATGCCTCCGGCATTTTGGCCCGAGGTTCTGCTCGCTCGTCTGGCCACCTCGACGATGCGGCCTGGTATGATCAAGATCGCAGTGAATGGAAGGCTGCTCGCATCCCGGAAAGACACATGTAGGGTTTCGAGTTCGAACATGACGAGCCAGGGCGGCCGAGGGAAAGCGACGCCGGCTGACCTCCAGAACTCGTCCTTCCGGCGGATCCATCAGTATCCGCCGCCATGTGCACCGGGGGTTCTCGGCCATCTCGCGAACGAGTCCGGCCGGTATCGGGCCATAACCGGGAAGTTCCGCCGGCTGTTCCGACATACCCAGCAGACAGGAAGCCGACACGACCACCTGCATCTCGATACTTACACGGTCACGATCCCGCCCCATCAGCAGGTCGTAGAAAACGTCGGCCCGACGCTGCTCGAGCCCGCGACCGTCCTGCGCACCGCCCGCCCTCCTCGCCAGAAGGTCCACTCGTCGAAACGCCGCGAGCATGCGGTCCGCCGGAAGCGAGGCCGAGATGCGGCCCATACCATCCGGCTCGGCCCGCACTGTCACCCGACGCGCCTTCGTCGCCCTGCGGCGACGCTGTTCCGCGCCCTGAGGGTCTACCAGCACCACACGCCGTCGAACGGCGGCCGCGAACGCTGCGTGGCTCGGCCGCCCACCCCGACGCAGAACCGTCTCCGCCACGTCCGCGGCCTGGTCGTCCGACAGGTTGGCTGTCAGTCGTTCCAGCACGGTCAGCCGCTGGGAATCTAGCTCACCATGTTCCAGGGCAGTCAGCGCGGCCGGCATGCGGCGGACGACGCCGACCGCGAAACCCAACTGTTTGTTTCCCGCCGCTGATGACATTCTCAGCTCGGCGGCCAGTTCGTCTCCCGCGAACTCGTGAAATCCCCTAGCAACCCCGCTCTCATCCTCTTCCGTGGGCGGCCGTAGCTGCGCGAACCTCGCTCTCACGAGCAGCCGTGCCGCCTCCCAGCGCGCGATCTCCCGACCGATCTCCACATCTGCCCGGAGACATCCGTCCGCGTCGAGTTCAGCTACACGACGACCATAAACCATCGATGAGTCCAGATGACGGGAAAGAGAACCACGGTCGTCGACTCCGGTGTCGCGGGGGCCCAGAGCCTCTGCTTCCTCGCGCGGGCTGGACTTGCCTGAACTGGACTGTGAGCCGGGCCGAAGCGATGAACCGGGTCTGGTCACTGGATGCATCATGCCGCCTGTCATGGGCGCGTAGAGGGAGCGGTTGGATCTGCCGGCAGGAATCGCCGCCGATCCGCCTGAACACTCTGGCCATCGAACTTGTGTTCGAGTATAGTACTCGCTGGCACCGTTCATCAAGTCCATCGTCATCAAGTCCATCGTCTCGACGGCCGAGCAAGCTCGACAGCCGAGCAAGGAGGTGGAAGGTGCTGAACGCCCAGGTCGCGCCGCCGCGGCGGCTCCTCCGCGGGGCGCGCTGACGGCGCTCGTCGCCCTACGGAGTGCTCGGCGACGTCACCCGGGCCACGCCGGCGACCGACGATGGCGCTCACATGATCGATACCATGGGTGTCCTCGCGGTGGAGCCGGCGTGTCACCGACGCGGGAGGCAGGACGTAGGTTCGGAGAAGATTTCGCGAACGGTGTGGGAAGAGGGACAGGACAGTGCCGAGGGAGACGGGGCGCAGACTGATCGCGCAGAACAAGCGCGCCCGGCATGACTACGACATCCTCGACACCTACGAGGCTGGGCTGGTGCTCCGTGGCACCGAGGTGAAGGCGCTGCGGGCCGGGCGGGCCTCGCTCGTCGACGGGTTCGCCCAGATCAGCGATGGTGAGATCTGGCTGCACAACGTGCACATCCCCGAGTACACCGAGGGGACCTGGACGAACCACGCTCCCCGCCGCAAGCGCAAGATGCTGCTGCACCGGGCGGAGATCGAAAAGCTGGTCGGTAAGACCCAGGAGGGTGGGCTCACGCTGGTCCCGCTCTCGCTCTACTGGAAGGACGGGCGGGCGAAGATCGAAATTGCGCTGGCGCGTGGCCGCAAGTCCTACGACAAACGGCACGCGATCGCGGAGCGGGACGCGGCCCGGGAGATCGGCCGGGCGATGGGCCGCCGAGCCAAGGGGCGCTACCTCTGATAGCCAGCCGTCCATGACACCGTCCGTGGTGCCGCCGATGTTCCTGTCGACGTTTCTGTCGATGTTCCCGTCGTCGTTATCTCGTCGTCGTGCCGCGGATTCGCCGGTTCCGGCAGCATCCGGGTCGCCGTGACCGCCTCCGACGGCGACCGGCTGGCGCAGTTCGAGGCCCTGCTGAGCGCCCAGGGTAAGGCGGTGCTGGCGGCGGCGGTCGCGGCATTTGCCGAGGATGAGCGTGCCGGTGGAGGCGCGGCCCGGGAACTGGCTGTCGGTGCCCGCCTGCGCGCCGAGGGCGTGTCCCCCGCGCTCCTCGCCGCCGCGTTCACTCAGGCGGAGCTGAGGCGGCGCGCGATGGTCAAGTTTGCTCGGGCCGATCGGATGTTCTTCACCCGAGCCGGGTTGGAACAAGCGTCCTCGCAGGCGGCGGCCGAGCATCGGGCCGCGCGGTTCGCCGGTCTGTGCCGGCTCGTCGACCTGTGCACGGGGATCGGCGGGGACGCGTTGGCCCTCGCGCGGGGCCGGGAGATCATGCTCGTCGACCGGGATCCGGTTCATCTGCGGATGGCCGCGCTCAACGTCGCCGTCCACGCGGTCGAGGGCACGACGGCGCTGCCCACGACGGCGCTGCCCACGACCGCGCCGCCCACGGGATCGACCGTGCCGACGGGATGCCTCGAGACGCGCCTGTCCGACGTGCGGGAGGTGGACCTCTCCGGATGCGACGCCGTGTTCGTCGATCCGGCCCGGCGTGCCGGCGACCGTCGGTTGGTGTCGCGGGCGAGCGAGCCGCCGCTGGCCTGGTGCTTCGGGCTTGCCGACAAGGTTGCGGCCGTCGCGGTGAAGGCCGCGCCAGGGCTGGCGACGGAGCTGGTTCCCCCCGGCTGGGAGATCGAGTTTGTGGCCGACGGACGGGATCTCAAGGAGGCCGTACTGTTTTCACCGGCCCTCGCGACCGCCTCGCGTCGCGCCACTGTGCTGCCCGGGCCGGGCGGCTCGGCGTCCCTGCGGGCCAGGGGAGCGCCGGTGAGCCTCACCGGGACCCCGGATCCAGTCGTCCCGGCGGATACAGGTCGGGCGGGTCGGGTGGGTCGGGTGGGTCGGGTCGGCGAGCTAGCCGGTCGGGTAGCGGCTCCGGGCCGGTTCCTCCACGATCCGAGCCCGGCGGTCACTCGGGCGGGCCTGATCGGCGAGCTCGGGCGGCGCCTCGGAGCCTGGCAGATTGATCCGATGATCGCCTTCCTGACCTCCGACGAGGCAGTGACGACCCCCTTCGCCCGCCTGCTGTGCATCGAGGCCGAGCTGCCCTTCGACGTGCGCCGGATCGCGGACCTGTTGCGGTCTCGTGAGATCGGGTCGCTGGACGTCCGGCGACGCGGTCTCGCCGGCGACGTCGAGGAGATCCGTCGCCGGTTGCTACCCCGCCGTCGTGATCTGATTCCCGGTGGACCGGCCGTCACCGTGGTGATGACGAGGCTGCGTGGAGCTCCCTGGGCCTTCGTCTGCACCCCGGTATCGGATGTCGGGGGTATCGGATGTCGGGGCGGTGGCGACCGACTCTCATGACCGACCGACTCTCATGACCGACCGATCCCGGTGGACGCCATCGGGGGCGAAACAGGAGTGACGTTCATGCGTGTTGCCTTCGTCGGACTGGGCACGATGGGATTTCCCATGGCCGGTCACCTGGTTCGGGCCGGGTTCTCCACCACCGCGTTCAATCGCACGGCCGCGACCGCGGCACGCTGGGCCGAGGAACATTCCGGCCGGATCGCGCCGTCGCCCGCCGCCGCGGCGACCGAGGTCGACGTCGTCTGCCTCTGCGTCGGTGCCGATGACGACGTCCGCGAGGTCGTCCTCGGTGCCGACGGGGTGCTGGGGGCGCTTCGGCCTGGTGCGATCATCGTCGATCACACGACGACCTCCGCGGAACTTGCGGAGGAGATCGCGGCGCGCACCGCCGAGGTCGGCGTCGGTTTCGTCGATGCCCCGGTCTCCGGCGGGGAGGCGGGTGCCATGGCCGGCCGGCTGAGCATCATGTGCGGTGGGGATCCTGAGACGATCGAGCGGGCCAGGCCGGTGCTCGCCGCCTACGGCGCGACCATCACGAGGATCGGGCCGGTCGGTAGCGGACAACTCACCAAGATGGTCAATCAGATTCTGGTGGCGGGAGCCGTCGAAGGGGCGGCCGAGGCCATCAACTTTGCTATTGCCGCCGGTCTGGACACCGATCTGGTGCTTTCCGCCGTGGCCGGCGGCGCCGCCAACTCGTGGTACCTGGCGAATCGTGGTCAGACCATGGTGCGCGACGAGTTCGATTTCGGGTTTGCGGTCGACTGGATGCGCAAGGATCTGCGGATCTGCCTTGCCGAGGCGGGCCGGCGTGGTATCCCGCTGCCGATGATCGAGCTGGCTGAGCGGGATCTCGCAGCTGCCCAGGCGGACGGCGAGGGCGGTCTCGACACGACGGTCGTCATCCGGCAGCGGCGCCGTGCGACCAGGCCGGGCGGCGCGGGTGGCGAAGTCTCTCCGGCTTCCTGATCATGGCGCCGCAACGGTGCCGGTCACGGTGGCGATCAGGCAGCCGGCGACGGTACCGGTCGCCAGGACGAGCGGGACGATCCGGCCGAGATGGAGCAGGCACAGGCCCCCGATCAGGGCTCCGGCGAACATGGCGACGGGGCCGGCGAACCGCCGCGTCCGCCGCGCCCCACCGCGGCCCGTTCCTCCGCCGAGCCGGGAGTCGATGATGATCCCGGTCAACGTGCTGGTCAGCACATTCGTCGGGATGTCCGGAACGGCCATCCGCCGAGCCGTCGCGTGCTGCAGGCCCATCGCGAGGGCCAGCGGGAGGATGACGGCATAGGGCCGGGCCCCGGGGATCTCGGGGATCTCGGGTTCCGTACCGAGTCCCTGGGTGACCAGCGTGGCGATCAGCGCGCCGGCCATCAGCCCGGTCTGCGCGGCCATCGCGATGATCAACCACGAGAAGCGGCGACCGCCGATTATGGTCACCGTGCCGATCCGTCCGGCGATGACGGCTCCGGCCAGGAAGCCAGCCAGGGCCAGCGCCGACAGGTCGGCGGACAGGCCCGGGGCCCCGGCCAGCGCAAAGGCCAGCAGGACGACGTTTCCGGTCATGTTGGCCACGAACACCCGGCCGAGTCCGAGAAAACTGACCGCGTCGACGAGACCGCTGAGGATCGCCAACGCCACCAGCAGAGTCGGCAGCCGCCGACGCTGGTCGGGGGACGGTCGCATGGGCACAGTTTCACCGAGCGACGGCCCGTGCGGCGGAAGGCGGGAACTCCCGGCGCCTCTGATTTCGGCGGCTCTGATCTGATCTTCTGATCTGATCAGAGCCGCAACGGACGGACCGGAGCCGCGGCGAGCGCGGGAGTGCTCCGCCAGTCGACCCCGGGAACGTCGATGTAGAGCTCGATCTCGTTGCCATCCGGGTCGAGGATGTACAAGCTGTGGGTGACCGTGTGATCCGACGCGCCGACGACGGTCACATCCGCGTCGTGCAGACGGGCGAGCACCGCGCGCAGCTCGTCGTCGCTGTCGCCAACCTTCAGCCCGAAGTGGTACAATCCCACCCGCCGGCCCTGGGGTATGGCCGCCGCGTCCTCGCCGACCTCGATGAGGAGCAGCTCGTGGTGGGTGCGTCCGGAGGAGAACGCGGCGGCCGGGGCCCGCAGTGGGTTGCCGTCCGCGCCCGCCGGGTCGGGAAAGATCTGCCGCCAGCCGAGTACGTCCCGGTAGAAGGCGCTGGAACGCTCGATGTCCCGGACGTAGAGGACGAGATGTCCCAGTTCCTTGATCTCCACGGTGATCTCCCGAGGCGCTGGTCGTCTGGTAGCCGTTATCCATACAACAACTCCGTACAACGACGTTGCCCGCGACGGCATGCCCACGGGGCCGGGCCGCTGTGACGCGCGGCCGCCACGCCCGCCACAGCCGCCACATCGGAAACCCGTTGGTACGCGGGGTGCCCGACGTGGGAACATGGAGCCGGCGTCCGAGCGTTGGACGCAGTGACGCGCGCGATGGGTCGGGTTGGCAGGAGCGTCTGTTGGCTGGTGCCGGCGTCTGCGTCTGCGTCTGCGGTACACTGAAACGTCGTAACTGATCAGAACTTGGGGGTGACCGGCTTCGACTCCGGACGTCGAGGCAGGGGAAGCGGGCCGAGGATGAGCGGTTATCTCGTTAACGATCCGTTCAGAACAACAGCTGCCAACAAGACGCAGCCCACTACCCCCACTTACGCGCTCGCCGCTTAAGAGGGACTAGGTAGTCGTCAGTCTGGGAGAGCCTCCGGCCCAGAATCTGACGTCGCTAGGAGGATCACCGGCTGACCTGGTCGCGGGGTCGGTCGGGACATCAAACAGCGACTGAGCCTATGTCGGCTTGCCTGCGTGTCCGACGAGGCTGAGAAACAAGTAGCAGGATGCGCCCGGAGAAGCCCTGTGTCGGGGCCGGAGGACGCGGGTTCGATTCCCGCCACCTCCACGAGAGGCCCGGCCTTTGGCCGGGCCTTTTTCGTGCCCTGACCAGCATCGACGCCAGCCGGCCGCACCACGCGGGGTCCGGCCGGAGGCTCGCTGGGCGATGGCTGGGCGACGCGCCTACGGCGAGGGATCGCCGCGGCGACCGCCTCGGCCGCGGCTTGGCCCGTCGACCGAAGCATGTGCGCGTAGATCTTCCCCGTGATCGCTGGCGAAGAGTGACGAAGCCTCTTCGAGATGATCGTGATATCGAGGCCTGCGGCCAGCTGGATGCTGGCGCTTCCGTGGCGCAGATCGTGGAGACGACGGCGGGGGAGCAGCCCTCGGCCAAGCTCGGTCCCCGCATCGAGGACGACCGACAGCGGCTCGGCGAGTGTGAGGAGATACCGGCCGCCTACCCGGTGCGCGCCCACGACCCGCACCGTGTGGCCGGCGTCCTCCCGGCCGACGTAGACGTTCCAGTCGCCGGCGGCCTTCCGGTAGAGGTTCCCGATCGCTACCTCGGTCGCACCGACGGCCGCGGCGACCTTCACTGTGCCCAGCAGGCCGGCCCGCTTCGCGATGACGTGCATGTGCCGGGTCACGTATTCCGGGTCCAGGTGGCGCCCGTCTGGCCGCGTGAAGATCAGGTCGCGGAGCTGCGTCGGGACGCCGTGTTCGTTCGGCAGCGTGCCGTTGTTCCACGCCAGGCCAACATCGGCGCGCTCCTGCTCCTGGGCGACCTGCCAGGCGAGCAGGCTGTCGACTGTGCCCGCGTCGACATCGACCTTGTTCTTGCTGCCTGACGTCTTCGGTGGCCCGACGTGCGTCTCCTTGCCCGACCGGGTGATCTGCTGGCGAATCCGTAGGACCCCGGTGAGCACGTCGAGGTCGGGCCAGGTCAGCCCGCACAGCTCGCCGCGGCGCAGCCCATGCAGTGCGGCGAGCTCGTAGAGCGCGAAGAGCCGCTCGCCGGCCGCCTCGTCGAGGAAGACGCCGACGTCTTCCGCCTCCCAGGGCTCAACCTCGGGTGCCGCGTGCTCGGGCAGTTCGACAGTCACGGCGGGGTTGAAGGGGATCATCCGCTGGCGTAGCGCGTGGTTCAGCGCCGCCCGCAGCATGTCGCGGATGTCGCCGAGCGTCGCCCGCAGCATGTCGCGGATGTCGCCGAGCGTCGCCGGCCCGACGGGGTTACGCCGGGTCGGGTTGGTCTCCTCGATCCGGCGGAACATCGTGTCGATGTGATGGGACTGGAGTCCGGCGAGCGGCAGGTCGCCGAGGTACGGGACGAGGTAGAGCCGGATGAACTGCTCGTAGCGCGCCCGGGTGGACGGCCGCAGCTTTCGTTTCGATGGCAGCCACTGCTCGGCCAGGTAGGTCCTGACGGTGAGGCCGCCGGCGTGGCGCTGCCCGGCGCGGACCGTCCCGATCGCCTCGTCGGCAGCCTTCTCCGCCGCCGTCTTCGACGGCTCCCTGCCTTTCAGCTCCTTTTTGCCGACGAGGGTCTGCAGTTCTTTGGGCACGTAGACGCGCCATTCCCAGAACCCATGGCCCCGCTGTGACAGCTTCGGGCACTGCCCGTACGGATATGCCGTCCGGGTCTCGGGGTCGCGGCACCCACACAGATGCTTGACCGTCGGCTTCACTCGCCTTCCTCCGGCTCGGAGAGGAGTACACGCAGCCAGTCGGAGCCGCTCGGTGCTGGACCCCCACCCACGTTCTCAGGCATGCCTGGATCGAGGCTGTCGACATCGGCGAGGCTGGGCGGCAGCGGCGGCGGGGTCAGGCCGGTCGCCCGGATGGCGTCCCGAAGCCGCTTCAGGTACTGAGCCGCCCGGCGAGCAGTCTTCTCCGCAATGAAACGTTCGCTGGTCGCGCTTTCGAGTGCGCGGCTGGCAGCCATTCTCGCAGCGTGATATTCACCGTCCGACACGCCGCCGGGCACCATGCGGGCTCTCGCGCTCGCCACCCTCTCAGCGACGCGCTCAGCCTCACCTCGCGCGGCGATGGTGTAGTTGATCTCGGCTGCGTGCCTACGAAAGATCTCCTGCGTGCTGACCTGAGCCCACGGCGGTAGGCCATCCGGCGACGCATCGCCAGCGAACCACCGCGCCGCGTCCCAGGTAGGGACCACTCGGCCGGGCATAGCCTCGACGGTCTCGACGTGGCCGAGCGGATACAGCAGTTGCAGGGGCGGGACCCCGAGCACCGCGGCGAGAACGACCAGCTCGGCGACGGTCACGCCCGGCCGTCGCTCGTTTTCCGTGTTCGCGATCAGCGATCTGCTGATCTGGAGTCCCAGTTCCGAGCAGCGGTCGGCCACCTGCTGCGCGCTCAGTCCAAGGCGGGTCCGTTGGCGCCGGATCTCAGCGCCGATCACTCGGGCCTGCCTCTCCGACCAGTCGGGGTTGTGCATACAGGCACAGTAGGCGATCGCGCCCGGTCCTAGTTGACATGTGGCGATCGTACGGGTAGTTCTGGGTCTGTACTCACAGATGCTCATAATTTGACCCAATTTGACCGGGGAGGCTGCGCGTGGGAGCACAGGATGCCGGGGCGGGAGAGATGGGGCAGCGGGGTCGGCTGAGTGTGGCCGAGATCCGGGCGCGCAGGGGCAGTGGAGCGCTGAGCAGTTGCGTGCGCTGCCGGTCATCGTGGACGTCGAGACGGCGGCGTCGATCCTCGACATGGGGCTGACCAAGGCCAGGGCCATGGTCCGCGCCGGTACCTGGCCGACCCGCGTCATCCACAACGGCGATCGCTGGCTGGTCCCCGTTCGGCCCTTGCTGGAGCTGCTCGGTATCGAGCCGACCGCCGCGTGACCTCGGCCAGGCCCTCGACGGCCGGCTGGTCTACCTGGGAGGTCGAGGACCGAGCGCTGTGGGAGATCGGCCTCGACGTGGTCTCCAGCGCGCCTGCCACCCGCTGGCGCAGGCGCCGGCCGCGCGGCACCGACGGCACGGCCAGCCGGTGAGCACCGCCGACGAGGACGAAATCGTTCACGCCGAGCGGGTCGTGCTCGGCGCGCTGATGTACGCCGACCCCACGACGATGGTCGACGCGATCGCCCGGCTCGACCAAGGCGCGGACTTCCGGTTGCCATCCCACCGGGTGATCTACCGGGTGATCGTCGAGCTCTGGGCGGCCGACGTCCCACCCGACCCGAGCGCCGTGTGGGCGGAGGTCGGACGCCGCGCGGCAGCGGATCGGGCCACGCCCCATCACGGTCTTCAGAGCACCGATCTGACGGACATGGTCGCCGTGGTCCCCAACCTGGCGATGGTGCCGTACTACGTCGCCAAGGTGGCGGCTGCAGGCGACCGGCGCCGGACGGCCGAGGCGCTCGCGCTCGCCGCCGAGCGGATCGGGAAGGGCGCTGACGTCGACCAGGTCGCCGGCGACGTCGTCAAGGTGCTCGCCTCGCGGGGCCGCCCTGCTCGTTCGGGCCGGCGCGCCCGCGTGACGTGGGCAGACACGATCGACCCTGAGCCGGTCGTGTGGGCCTGGACGGACGAGGGCGAGGGGCGGATCCCGGCGGGTGCTCTGTCGCTCGCCGCGGGCCGAGAGGGCACCGGGAAGTCCTCGTTCGGGTTGTGGATCACCGCTCAGGTCAGCCGTGGCCTGCTCCCGGGCTCGTTCTACGGCACGCCACGGCCGGCGCTCTATGCCGCCGTCGAGGACTCCTGGAAACACACCCTCGTCCCGCGTCTGATCGCGGCCGGTGCCGACCGCTCCAAGGTCGCCCGGTTCGACGTGGTCCAGGACGACGACGCCGAGGTCGCGCTCTCCCTGCCGGTCGACAACGACCTACTCGAAGAGACGATCACCGATCTCGGTGCCGCGCTCGTCGTGATCGACCCGCTGATGTCGGCGCTCGACGCCACACTCGACAGCCACCGAACCCGGGAGGTTCGCCGCGCGCTGGACCCGCTGGCCGGGATCGCGGACCGCACGGGCGCCGTCATCCTGGGAATCGCCCACTTCAACAAGTCGAGCGGCACCGATGTAGCCCAGCTCATCACCGGCTCCGGGGCCTTCAAGGACGTTCCCCGGGCCGTGTTCGGCTTCGCCCGGGACGACTCGGAGGACGCCTCGGCTGCCGGCGGTCGTGTCATGACGCAGGTGAAGAACTCGCTCGGCAGGGACGATCTCCCCTCGCTCACCTACGGCATCGCGAGCGCGGTCGTCGAAACCGGGCGCGGCACGTCTCACGTCGGCCGGCTCCACTTCACCGGACGCACCGACCGGACCGTCGCCGACGTGCTCAGCTCCTCCAGTGCACCCGACCCCGACGCCGAAGCCGACCGCGCGGAAGCCGCCGACTGGCTACGCGACTACCTGACCGGGCACGGTGGCGAGGCGTCGCCGAGGGACATCGAGAAGGCCGGCCGAGCCGACGGGTTCAGCACCGATCAGCTCAAGCGCGCGAAGCGCAAGGCCGGAGTCCGATCCGAGAAATCCAGCATGGCGGGCCCCTGGGTGTGGCGAATCGACGTCACAGACAGCAACCGGCAGCGGTCCGGCGGGAGTATCCCCGAAGAGCGCGGCGACGAAGCGCGCACCGAAGGGAGCACCTGCGCGGCATCGAATGGTGACCACGCAGAGTGGTCGGTTTTCGGGCCGGTCGCCTCATGACCGGCGGTCCCGTCTCGGCCGGCGGGTGGTCGCCGGCCGGCCAGACGGCCTACGCCTCGGCGGCCCTCGCCAGAGGGCGAGCGACCATGAACCATTCCGCGGACATCCGCCGGTCGTTGACCTCGACGATGCGGCCGGACTCATCGCGCGTGACGCAGATGATCCGAAAGACGGGTACGCCAGCGGGAATCCCGAGGATCGCGGCTTCGTCGCCGGTCGGCATCCGCGCGCCGTAGAGATCCTCCCAGGACAGGTGGAGTCCCATGTCCTGCTCCATGCGGTCGAAGATCCCGCCTGGCCCGCTGTTGATCGCTTCGAGGACGGTCCCGTGTGCCAGGTCGGCGGGGATGTAGGACGTGGCGATCTGGAGGACTTCACCCCCTGGTGGCCCCATCCGCCGGTCGCGGATGACGACTTCGGCGTTCGCGTCGGGTAGGCGGAGTATCCGCGCGATGTCGGCGGGGGCCGGGCCGCGCGACAGCGACGGCGGGACGAGCGCGACCCAGTCGACCGCGGCGGGGTCGAAGTAGTAGCCGCGTTCGTCACGGTAGACAGCGCGGTCTCGAATGACGTGCTGGGTGTCGAGGGCTGGGCGGCGCCGGACGAACGTCCCGAAGGGTGGCCGCCGGTCGATGAGCCCCTCGACTTCGAGCGGAGCGAGCGCTTGGCGCACGGTCGGCCGCGACGTCCCCCACTGCTCGGCGAGCGCCTTCTCAGGCGGGAGCTTCGCGCCTGGCGGCAAGGTGCCGTCCGCGATCTGACGGCGCAGGTCCGCCTCGATCCTCCGGTAGATCCGCTCCTCGGGCGCCATGGCCAGACCGTACTGGGAGACGGTCTTGACAGTCACTACCAGAGTGACGGTATTGACTGTCTATACAGTTCCCTCTACCGTGGGAGACGCCAGCCCAGGACATGTCGGCGCAGGAGGGCCCGTGACGGACAAGACGCCCAGCCCGCCGATCGTGGTGGAGCGCTGCGAGTGTGGCGCCTTGGTCGCCGAGCACCGCGGCGACGGGTGGCGTGAGGCGGGGGCCTGCGGATCGCTGGTCGCGTTCGCCCCGGCTGCCCTGGCAGGCGTCGACTCGGTGGTCTGCCTTGGCATCGACGGCGCGCCGTGCGGCCATCTGGGCGCTGAGCACAGCGACGTCGACGAGGTGGGCGGCTGCCGCTGGTGCGGCTGCACCCGCAGCTACGACCACGGCAAGCCGGGCGACGACGACCCGGAGGGCACTATCTCCGAGGTCGTCATCGGTGGCGCCCGCTGGACGTGGCGACATGAAGGCGCCGGTATCTGGACCCGGGTCGACAGCGCCGAGCGGCACACCACCGCCCAGCTGAGGGCGCTCGGCGCGACCGCCCAGTGGACCGCCAGCGAGACGGCCCGATGAGCGCCAAGCTGCCCGGGCCGCACCGGGAACCGGCCGACCTCGACCGCCGAGTCCTGGCCGCGCAGCTGCGCGCCCTCGCCGACAACTACGACGCCGCGATCACCGCCACCGAGCAGGTGATCCACGGCGGCGACACACCGCCCGACGCCGACCTCGACGACCTGCGGCAACACCGATCAGCCCTGATCGGCTCGTGGCACCGCCTGCGCGCCGAGGCCGACAACCTCACGGGCGATGCCCGATGAACCGCCGTGGCTGTGGCCGGCGCAGGCACGGAGCGGGGTGGCGGAAGTGAGCACCCGCGAGCCGGCCAGCGGCCTGGCGGACGAGCGGGCATCGCTGGCCGTCGCCCGGACGAACGTCGCCGCCGAGGTCGCCTTCCTCGTCCGGACCGCTGCCCGGCGACTCGTCGCCGACGACCCGGACCTGTCCAGACAGACGGCTGCCGCGATCAGCGAAGGGCGCGCCGTGCTGGCGGACCTCGACCTGCGGGTCGCCGCGCTCGACCGCAAGGAGGAATCCCAGTGATCACGTTTCACCGGCCGGGCTGGCTTGAGCGCACTGCTCGCCGGGCGCTGCCGTTCCTCCTCGGCGCCGGCGCGTTCGCCGTTGCCGGCGTCCACACGGTCGCCGCGTCGCCGAGTGGGCCGGCCAGCCGCTGTGGGCTGCGGTCGTCATCACCGGCACCGGCGAGGCCATGGCCGTCGCCGCCGTCCTCGAGGTCCGCCACCGCCGCCGGACCGGCGGCGGTCTGTTCTGGCCAGTTCTCGTCACGATCGCCGCGTTCGGCTTCTCCGCCGCCTGCAACCTGACCGCCGCCCTGGTCCGCAGCGACGGCGGCAGGCTCGCCGGCCATCCGGGAGCGTGGCGTCCGGCGATGGCGGTGTGGCCGGTCGTCGCCTTCGCGCTCGTGACGCTGATGAAGGCCACGGGCGGACACGGCGACGACGAGGCCCAGCCCGACATCCCGGCCGCGCCAGCCCCGGCGGTTGTCGGGGCTGACCGTGTGCTCGACCCGGCCGTCGATGACCCTCGCGGGCACGGTGGCGAGCACACCGGCACGCCGATCGTCCGGCCACGGATGAGCACACCGGGGCAGCCGCGTGCGCGCGTTGCCGGGCCGACCAGCGCGGCGCGTGAGCCGCTTGGACCCGTCCCCACTCGTCTGGAGACGGTATCCCCCGCCGCACCCCCTTACACGGCGGAACAAAACCATTCGAACGCTGTCCGTTATGCCCCGGGGTGGCGGACGGCTGTCCGGCGGCCCGCCCGCCCACCCCCACCGGTCGCGGCGTGACGGCCTTCCCGGCGGTTGGCCCGATGGTCGGGGTGACAGGCGGATCGGCACCTTCGGTGCTCATCTCTTCCGGCACGGCCACCGGCCCGGCCGGTTCGCGCCGGCCGCCGCCGGGGTCCCAGTCGTCAAACGGCAGCATCGTGTCGATGCTCACGGCTCACCCCGCCCAGGGGCTGACCTCCCAGCAGGTGACACAGGGGGTCCCGCACCGGCCGGACCGATATCACCATCGGTGAGCAGGCCCCGCCCGGCATACCGCCATACCCCGACGGCCACCGTGTTCGGGTCCCCGTCCGGACGGCCGAACGCATCCACCAGCCCCCGACCGGACAGCGCCCCGCCGATCAGCCGTGCGTAGACCCGCCGCGCGCCGCGCAACGCGCCGAACGTCGTGCTGTACTTCCTGCTTTTCGTGATCCAGTGTCCACCCCAGCCAAACGCGTGGGACCAACGCAGCAACCCCGGCAACCGGCCCGGAAGCCGTCCGGCCGCCTCGTCGAGTGCCGCCGCGAACGTTTCATCGGTGCCAAGCTGCCAGCAGGTTTCCACCATCCGCCGCGCATGCGCGTGCAGGGGGAGCCGGGCGAGATGGGCGAGGCTACGCACCGGCCGGTCCAGCAGCCCCCCGGCCGTGACGGACTTCGTCAGGTATTTCGCCAGATAGTTAGCGATCTTCCCCGAGGTGGTGGGTCCATCCAACGCGACCGGCCGAATATCGACCTGCACCCCCCAGCGCACCGCCAGCGTTCCGGCCGGATCGTGCGGGTCGGGCGCTGTCACCGATACCTCTGCCACGACAGCCCGCAGACAGTCGGCAACCAGACGGGTGGTCGCCCACCCGGGCGGGGCCACGAGGTCATCCGGGTCCTCGCCGCGCCCGTCGACCCGGACGACGGCGTGCAGGTGGACCAGGCCCCGGGCCTGCATTTCCACGGCTTTCACGAAGGTGATCCGTACCTGACGGCGCAGACCGGCCACCGTCAGACCGGCCGCCGCCGCTACGGCGGATTCGGTCGCGTCCCGGGTGGCCTTCCACAGCACCGGCGCGAGCGAGTTCCAGATGACCGCGCCCGGATAGTCGAAGCAGTCCGGGCACAGCGGCTGTCCGAGCGTGGGATCCCCGTCCCCGTGCCGGGCGTGGCAGCCCGCCGGCCGTCCATGCGGGCATTCGCTCCGCCGAGGCCGGCACGCCCGCGCCTCACCCCGCTTCCCCCGGGACCGGCGGGAGTGCACCGGCCCGAAACTCGGCGCGGTCAACGTCACGAACAGCGCCGGATGACCGCTGACCGTGTCGGGAACGCTCGTGCCACCGGCCAGCCCGGACAGCACGATCCGCCGGGCATCCCGCTTGTACGTCGCCGAACACGCCGGGCAGACCGACTCCCGCCGGTTGTTGCACCGCACATGCACCACCCCGCCGGGCAGACCCGCCGCCGAGAACGCCCGCCGCACCTCCCCGGACGTGACATCCACATGATCGGTGTGGCCCTTCAGGCGAATCGGAGAAACACAGCCACCGGCTACCGCAACCTGTACGGACTCCGCCACTTTCCGTGACTCCTTTCGGGTGTGGCAGAGCCACACCACCCACATGCGGGAATCAGATGGAGGGGGAACGCGCCGCGGTCATCGGCGTGAGATGGTCAGTCGGACCGCCGAAACTGCTCTTCCCAGCGCGCCCATGCTTGTTCAGCGGCTGGTGAGCCGTCGTCCGCGGTGACCGGCGGGGGAGCCGGGGGCAGCGCCGGGGGTGGCGGGGGTCGCCGCCATGCGCGCAGCGGAATCGTCGGGTCGTCCACGTCCCGGGGACCGGTGGGGGTGGTGCAGGGTGGGGAGGCTGCGCGGGGGTCGCAAGGGGGCATGGACGGCATCGAGGGCATCGAGGGCAGTTGTGGTCGCCACCCTTCCGCCGGTTCCATCGGGGTGGTGGGATGGACCGGAGCGTGCTGCGCGGCCATGGTCCGGATGTCGTCGTCGGTGAGCCATCCGGCGCGGACCCGGACGGGGGTCGGGTCTTCGTCCACCAGGACGTAGCCGACTCCGGGCAGGCCCCGGGGAACGCGGTCGCAAAGCGCGCCTCGATCCCGGGCACCTTCTCCCAACACCATGTTGATCTGTACTGGTTCTGTGAGCCGGAGCGCGACCCGGACGGGGAACAGGTCCCGGAACGGCAACACATCCTTGCCGGGGTCTTGCAGCGCACCGACGACGACGACCCCCGGTGCCCGGCCCTGGGAGAGCAACAGTTGCAGCGCAACCGCGATCCGCTTCTTGACTTCCGCATCGGATACGTAGGCCGTCAGGCTCGCGACCTCATCGATGATGATCACGATCAGGGGATCGTCCGGGGTGGGTGTGTGGGACCGGGCCACCCCGCGTAGCCGGCCCGTGCGCCGCTCCATGACCGTCACGGCATCTTCGAGGAGATCCGCGATCGTCGCCGCGGTTACGGCGAAACGCGCGAACAAAGGTTCCCCGAAGGCGAGTTCCATGCCGCCCTTCGGGTCACACGCCCAGACCTCCGCGACGCCCCCGCGGATCGACGGGGCAAGCGCCCGGATGATCGACCAGATGACCGAGCCTTTACCGGCCCCGGTGGCCCCGGCGATGAGCACATGCGACCCGCGCAGCGGCAGCAGCCAGGCCCGGCGGTCCTCCCGCACCCCGATCGGTAGGGCGTCCAGCTCACCGGCCGCACCGGCGGGCAGCAGATCCGCGCGGACTGCCCGGCCCAGCACCTCACGGCGCACCAACACCAGGCCGACCCGGTCCGCCCGGTCCAGATCCGGAGAGATCCGCACCTCCCGCAGCTTCAGCGTGGCCGTCAGCTTCCCCGCCGCCTGTTGGAGATCGTCCACGCTCAGGCCTGGTGACAGGACCAGCCGCAGATGCCAGCCCGCCGCGCCCCGCCGCGCCCGCCGTATCCGGGGAACACGCCCACCGCCCCCAGCAGACGGTGTTTCCACCCGGCAGGCATGGCAAGCGGCCGCCCAGCGTCGCCGCAGCCGCCCACCCAGCAGCCAGCCGACCACCGCCCGGCGCAGCACCGGCACGACCAGCACGACCAGCACCAGGCCGAGGAGCAGCCCCCGTCCCCAGAAGGAACCGAACCGGCCGATGATCGATTGCGGCACCATCAGCAGCACGAGCAGCGCCAGCACCTCACGGCGCCATCCCCAGATATGCCGCAGGCCGTACCGGACCAGCAGTTCCGGCACCGACGGCCGCAACGACAGCCGAAACTGATCTTTCCGCATCCGGCCGGGCCGGATCCGTAGCACCGACACACCTACTCCTTTGCGCGCACGAGCAGGACCGGCCGGGATGGCGGCACACGGTCAGGGCACCGCCACCCCCGAACCGGGTAGCCCTAGCTCTTGCTTGACACCCCGGTGATCGAGGCCGCTGAGTACGAGATGCCGTGACGGCCCTGCATCTGCCAGGAGCGGCCCACCAGGCCCGTCAGCCGTACCGGCGTCCCCGGCTGTACCGTCGGCGCCTCCCCCGCGATCCGGACCGTGATCACTTCCGCTGTGCCGTCCGCCATCGCGACTGCAACCGGCACGGTCCACAACGGCAGCCCATCCGCGTTCCCTCGCTGGCTGCCGGACTCTCGGTCTATCACCGGCGCAGCCGGACCCATTGCGGTTACCACGGAAAACGCCGTCACGTCCACGGGAATCACCCGCATCGCGTCACCCCTGATCATTGGTATCTTCTGGTGCCGCCCGTCAGCGGCCTGATCTCATGGTCTCCCGGGGTAGTGCGCCGAAATCTTCTAGGTTGTGCGTGAAAAGTGCGCCAGCCGGCCATCCGCTTTTCACGCAGTCCGCACGCACAACCAGCGCACCCGGCACACGGAAAAGCGGGGTACAGGAAAGCCTTGTACCCCGCCCGTGCCCCTCGTGCTAACGCTGGAGGAGCAGTTTGCATACCTGCACCGCGAGATCCCACATCAACGCATGTTCACGGTCACCCCGCAGGCTCGCCGGTGCGATCCGCAGCGCATCCGCCGCCCGCGCCCGCCGCGTACTGACGCGCAAACCCGCCGTTCCGGGGGAGAGCCCGAGCAGCAGCCGCACCGCCCGATCCTCCGGACTATCCAGCCCCGCCGCCGCGTTCCGGATCAGATCCTCAGCCGCGAGCATCCGCGCCGCCCACGGCGTCACCCCCGGCTCCAGCACATCCACCACCACGGGGGTATATGCCCCCAACCGTGCGGCCGTGGCGCCGTGACGGATCGTGGAGCACAGCCCCATCCACAGCATGTCCAAATCCGGCAGACTCTCCACGCTCACCAGGCATCACCGGCATCACCGGCATCACCGGCCGCGACGGTCACCGACACCGGACCAGGCCCCGGACGGTGCAGCACCTCCACGACCACCGTCGCCGCCAACGACAGCGCGCACATCCCCGCGCACCACGCCACCAGCGCCAGCACGAACAGCGCCTGATGACGCCGGGATATCTCTTCGGAGGCCAGCTCGACACGCCGCCGCATCACCACATCGCCTTTCCGACCAGCCGGATCACGGCAATGACGATCACGGCGACGAGGATGAACGGGATCGCGGCCGACGCCTCAGAAAACAGAAAAAGGCTCAGGTACAGGCACCAAAAGAAAGCTACCCACCAGCCGAACCCGAAGCTGGTCCGCACATAGTAACGGGGCATGGGAAAACCCTCCAGGAACGAAGACCGTGAAGCCGACCGCCTCACACACCCCATCCTGCGGACCAGGAATCCCACGTCCTAGGACAAGACGCGGCTTGTCCGCGGCTCTTTCACAGACCAGACCCAGACCAGCCACGGACGCAGTCCGCTCTACATGTCCCCAACCCGGACGGAACGCAGACGGAGCACAGACACGCACCGTGCATAGTCAGTGGCCGGACGGCACGCGGACGGAACCCGGACACCACGCGGACGCGCCAACACGAGACAAGAAAGGATCGCCATGCCCCCCGACGTGACAGAACTGACCACAGTCCTAACCCTCTGCTACCGCAACGGTATCCGGTTGCCCACCTACATGATCACCCCTGATGTACGCCGACAGCTAACAGACATGATCGCTCCGCCGCGAGTTGAGCCCGAGGAACCCGACGCGCTTCTCCGCAGGGCTTTCGCCGCCCACGCGATCATCAAAGCCAGCGTTGCCGCCATCGGCGGGAGCGAAGCACGCGCGCTCCGCCTCCTCCTGGACCTCGACGGGAAAGAGAAACGCAGCGTCACCGACCGGCGCGCAGACGCTGCGGAGCCGTACGACATCACCGGGGGCAGCTTCCTGCGCCGCCATCAACGCACCGTCACAGAAGCACTAGCAGCGGAAATCTGGCGCAGGCTCACCGCCGCACAGCCCACCGCCGACCCCCAGGCCATCCCCATGCCATCCCCATGCCCTGGACACCCAGCATCCCACCACCCCCGCATGCCTTCCCCACACCCCACATCCCCGCCAACACACCACCCCCGCCAGCACACCACCCCCGCAACCAGCCCAACCGAGTCACCGGCGAGATCACCATCCCCGCCGTTGCCAGCCAGCCCCAAGCATCCCCACCACCGGTAGAGCACTACCGTCCCCGCCGCATACGAGAAGACCCCGAACCGGGCGCGAGGGGGCGCAACCCGGATCCGAGGCCGGTCAGGTGGCCGGCAGGGAAGCGCAGGCCTGCCGGCCACGTCTTCAGGCGGGGAGGACCCCGCCCGGTGGTTGGGGGCAGGGGCAGGGGTCCTCCCCGCAGTGACGGGCAGGCGGACCTCTACCCGTCACGGGCTTACAGGCGGATGCCGTCTTTGCGTACCCGGGCGGCATCCGGCCTGGCGGATCGCCGTTCCTCGCGTCTGGGCTCATAGCCGGTTCTCTCTGGCCAAGGCGGCGTACCGGGGCAGGGACATCACTTCCCACAT